>NZ_JAZHOC010000026.1:0-19807 GCF_036553575.1 Methylobacter sp. Wu1
CCTTATATCGATGCCGTTCTGTTGGTTGTCGAGGATGGAAAAAACACTTCCGATGAGCTTCAACATTCCATGTACATTCTGGAGCAGACAAATCTGCTTGGGCTGGTTGTGAATAAATCAAGTCAATCAATTACACCGTACCAATACGGATATACAGATGAGGCTGTTCATACCTGATATTCATTTCTGGCCTATGAGTCAGCAAAATTGAAAATGGACATATTTTTCTATATCTACTTTATAAGTACATGTGCAAAATAAACCTAGTATTTTTTAGGGCAGCTTGCGAAAGGTAATCAATAAAAACAGATGCATAGCCGATGTTGTCGACTGAATAATTATCCAAAGGTACTTAACTTATGAAAATTTGGATTGATCTTGATAACACACCACATGTGCCTTTTTTCAGACCTATAATTCGGGAATTGGAAAAGAAGGGATATACTGTTGTATTGACTGCGCGCGATGCTTTTCAAGTCTGCGAATTAGCTACGCTTTATGGTCTGGCCTATAAAAAGATAGGCAGACATTACGGCAAGAATCCTCTTTTTAAAGTGCTGGGGGTTTGCTGGCGCAGTTTACAGTTACTTTCATTTGTCATTTGTGAAAAACCAGTGCTGGGCCTCTCTCATGGCTCTCGATCGCAAATTTTGTTATGCAACCTTCTCCGTATCCCGACCGTAATGATTATGGACTATGAGCATGCGCAAACTCCGTTATTATTGCAACCACGCTGGGAAATTATTCCGGAGGCGCTTTCTAATGAACTCCTGCAGTGCAAAACGAAAGAGAGAATTCTTACCTACGAGGGAATCAAGGAAGATGTTTATGCACCCGAGTTTATACCTGACCCAAGTCTTGTTGTCCAACTTAATCTTAACAGTGATAGTGTCATTGTCACAGTTCGCCCACCAGCAAATGAGGCGCACTATCACAATCCGGAGAGTGAAACTCTCTTCGTTGAATTCATGGAACGAGTGAGCTCTACGCCTGGAATCAAATCGATCCTCTTGCCGCGAAATAAGCTTCAAGAAACGCAAATCAGACAGAATTGGCCGCAGTGGTTTAAAAACTCTAATGTGTTTATACCTACAAAGGCAGTAAATGGCCTTAATCTGCTTTGGCATTCTGATCTGGTAGTCAGTGGTGGAGGAACGATGAACCGAGAAGCGGCAGCATTGAATATTCCAGTCTATAGCATCTTTCGAGGCAAAATCGGGGCGGTAGATCGTCAATTGCAACATGAAGGAAGACTGATACTGGTCGAAAATATTGATGATATTTACAACAAAATCCTGCTTCAGCATCGCAGTAAAGATGCTATCTTGATCGGATTTGTTCCTCGAAAAGCCCTCAGCCGGATAGTAGAACATATTGACACAATAATGATTAAAGAACATTCCTAGAACTTAATATTAGCAGTATCCGACCTGGAGCTAATTATGAGTAAAAAACTAAAATTTCTCATTATTGCAGGAGCTCGTCCGAACTTTATGAAGGTGGCTCCTATTATTCAGCAAATATGTAGGTATTCCGCAGATGTGGCCAACCACGGAGTACAGTTGGAGTATCGATTGATCCATACCGGCCAGCATTACGATGAAAAAATGTCCGACATTTTTTTTACTGATCTTGGTATTCCTGCCCCGGATATAAACCTGGCGGTTGGTTCCGGATCTCATGCGGTGCAGACCGCCGAGGTGATGACGAAATTTGAACCTATTTGCGAACAGGAGAAACCAGACTGGGTAGTGGTGGTTGGCGATGTTAATTCGACCATGGCGTGCACTTTGGTTTGTTCGAAGCTTGGAATTAAAGTGGCGCACGTGGAGGCCGGTTTACGCAGTTTTGATCGGGAAATGCCCGAGGAGGTAAACCGGATTGTTACGGATGCCTTGGCGGATCTGTTGCTAACCCCATCGGTCGATGCTAATGAGAACTTAAAGCGGGAAGGGATTCCAGATTCAAAGATAAAATTTGTCGGCAACGTAATGATGGATTCACTTGTGGCAAATCTTGAAAAAGCTCGAACCAGTCCACTTCTTGGTCAGCTTGGCTTAGAAAAAAAAGGCTTTGTATACGTGACTCTTCACCGGCCTTCAAACGTGGATAATCAAACCGGTTTGTCGCTAGTCATGAAATTGTTAGGAAACATTGCTAAAGATATGCCTGTCGTGTTTCCCATGCACCCGAGGACGCGCAAAATGTGCGAACAATTCAAAATTCAACTGGATGAGTATAAAGGGCTACGTATTATGGAACCGCTCAGTTATCACGATTCCTTGTGTCTTACAGATACGGCCCGGTTTGTTCTCACAGATTCTGGCGGTCTCCAGGAGGAGAGCACCTATTTTAAAACTCCTTGCCTGACACTTCGGCCGAATACCGAGAGACCGGTTACTATTGAGGTAGGCACGAACAAACTCACAGGGCTTGATCAATTGTCGGCAGATATTGAGGATATCCTGCAAGAGCGACGTCCTCCCGGCCAAATACCCAAGTACTGGGACGGACGGACTGCCGAGCGTATTATAAACGCTCTGCTAGTTGAGAGCGGACTGGAAATGGAGAAGCTGAATATTTGCGAAACATTTTTCGAGGAGAAGGGCTTTGAATTTGACAATAATCTGTTTCCGCTCGGGATAACATCATGAAAATCCTTGTCTTTGCACATCGATTTGAGGTGAGCGACGCCCAGATGAACGCCATGGAGCCTGCACAGCGGCTGGCTCTCCGCGATCTCCATGACTATGAAGTGTTTTTTTGCGACACCTGGACCAATGCTTAAGCTGGCTGAAGAGACAGACCTGGGCTTCATTCCGGCTCCGAATGCACGGTTCCATTTGTCGTCTGTACGGATGCGCGCTCTGTGCGAGCTGGTAAAGCTGGAGCGACCCTATGTCATCACATCTGCGCCTGGGACTAGTGGCAATGCCTCTTGTGATCGTGGGTGTCGGCGGAGTGCCGGCCACACTGTTGGACCCAGCCGGCTTATGCGGCGGCTGATATCGTCATCGGGGCGGGTGTTCGGGCCTGCGCAGGATGTCGTTCGGCAAACCGGTTGTAAATGCGGGAGAGCGATTTCTTCGCTCCGTTCATTCCAGAGAAGGCAGAACCCGTTTTGCTACTGGTAGCCGATATCCGGGGATTTTCGTCGAGCGCGCGACTGGTTCAGGTTTTCGGGATGCCGTAGCAGAAGTACCACCGCTTCATATCGAAGCAACCGATGGGCTCTAGGACTGCGGCTATTTATTTCAGAGAAAGAAGGCTTCTAGTTCTTACTAGGGATCCTACGCCAAGTCAACGTATTGATAGGGCTGCTTGCAGCATGACAGAAGAGGAGGGCAAGATGATTAAAAGACGAAGTCGCAGTAATTTGATGCTCGTAGCAGAATGGCGCCACGTCCAGTCCATTCATGAACCTACTGAACTCAGGAATCCTGACACGCTGGTTGGTCATTTCCTGCCGGCATTACGGCGATGGCGCCTGTCGTGGCTAGGTCAGAGACGACTCGACAGGTTGCGTTCCGATCCCTTCTACTACTATCTCATCGCCCGAACAAAATATTACGATGAGATATTTCTTGATGCGGTTGCCAATAACGTCCGGTACATCATTAATGTGGGATGCGGAAGCGACACGCGGGCGTATCGGTTCGGGCACGTTTTGAGACAGCATGGCGTTAAGGTGCTGGAGTGCGACAAGTCAGAGGTTATAACCAACAAGGAACGGATGGCGAAACGATGGAGAAGGCATGAAGACATTGCCTATAGAGTCATAGATCTGAATGATGATACCTGGCCAGACTTCGAGGATTGGCTGTCAAAGCATAACACGGATAAGACCCTGATTTTAATGGAGGGAGTCAGTCCCTACGTTAACAAAGAAACATTCGGGCGGTTTTTGACGCTGCTCGCAAAGAGCCTCCCGCCGGAAAGCCGTGTTGCCTATGATTACAAGCTGTACGGAGTGGCTGATGATTTTGGCCGTGTCGAGCGCACTCAAAAACCTTTCCGGCTGCCCAAAGAAGTAGCAGAGGTCGTGGCTTACCATGATGAATTCGGCTATCGGGTCATCCAGTGCGAGCAAAGCTCTTCGCTCACGAACCGCTTTCTGGCAGATTTAATAGATCCGGAGACGCCTGTGTTCATGGAGGATAATCTCGTCCAGCTCGAAGTGCGCTGACTTTGATAGCGGATGCGGAGACTGCGCGTGACATTGGCTTTCATGTCTCCGTTCGGGCTCAAACGAATCTGTCGCTGTCATGTTCGGCTTCCAAACATATATATGTAAGGTTTTTATATGATGAACAGTGAAGGAATGTAATCATGCCGGAATTAATTTCTATCATCATACCTGCTTATAACGCGGAACCATGGATCAAAGAAACCATTGAATCGGCGCTGTCGCAAACATGGAGTAATAAGGAAGTGATTGTGATTGATGACGGATCATCCGATAAGACCTTGCAGATTGCAAAAGGATATGAGTCGAAGTCGCTCAAAGTAATAGCCCAGGAAAACGGCGGGGCCAATGTTGCAAGGAATAAAGCGCTTGAATTTGCGCAGGGTGATTACATTCAGTGGCTCGATGCTGATGATCTTCTCGCACCTGATAAGATAGAAAGACAGATGCTGGAGATGAAAAAGCTCGCGAACCCGAGGGTATTGCTGACGTCATCCTGGGCAAGATTTTATTATCGCCATACAAAAGCCCGATTCGTGCCGGATAATCTTTGGCAAGACCTGGAGCCCAAGGAGTGGCTTATCACAAAGTTCAGCGAACACGTCTGGATGAATCCGGCTACTTGGCTGGTCAGCCGGAAGCTGGCAGAAATGGCCGGCCCCTGGGATGAGCGATTGGTCAGGGATCAGGATGGGGAATACATTTCCAAGGTGGTCAGCAAAAGCGAAGGAATTAAATTTGTACCGGAATCCAAAGCCTACTACAGGCAATGCAATCAAAGCAGCCTGAGTCGGCAGCTGTCCGATAAAAGCGTCGAGTCGATTTTTCTTTCAAAAAGCCTGGCGATTGGCTACTTGCGCAGCCTGGAAGACAGCGAAAGAACAAGGCAGGCCTGCCTAGCGCATCTCCATGGCATTCTTGGCTATGTGAGTCCGGAGCAAACGGCAGTCCTGCAAAAAGCCGCCGCGCTCGCCCATGAACTGGGCGGGGAATTGTCGTTTCCTGCGCCCGGCTGGAAGTATTCAATAATCGCGCAGGTTGTAGGTTTACGCAGAGCCAAAGCCGTTCATCGCGCTATGGCTATGGCTAAGATGTCTGTTTTCAGGAAGCTGGACATGTGGCTGGAAAGCGCTTTATGAGGGAGGATTGATTCTGCTCGTGCAGAACAATGCGTTTTGCCGGGGCGCACTCTTTTTTTCTCCCCAGCTGATGAGCGTTAAGTCCGGAATGCTTAGGTGGTCTGGCCTGGAGATGTCATGTGGCGCCAACCGTTTATATTTCTCAGGAGAACTTGCTTTGAAAGACACAAGAGTCATTACACAGAAGTTGCTTGATTACTGCCACAGAAATGACTGGTCAGGTTATGATCCTTATGACGCCCTCAACAGCCGGATTTTCAAATTCCTGCCTTTTCTGAATTTCAGGATTCCCCGGCTTGTTCTCACGCAGGTTCTCAAAAGAAGCCCGGTGAATGTCAGGCCGCTGCTGATGATACCCAAGACACACAACCCCAAGGCGATCGCGTTGTTTCTCATGGCCCTGGTCAGGCTCTCCAGACTGGGATTCCTCAATACGGAGATTCTGCCCGCGAAGATGGTCGATAAACTGGCGGAGCTTCGGTCGCCGGGCCTGTCTTACTGGTGCTGGGGCTATAGCTTTCCATGGCAGACACGGACCCTATTGGTTGCCCGCGGAACGCCGAATCTGGTTTGCACGGTCTTTGTGGCTAACGCGCTGCTGGATGTCTATGAGTCGAACGGCGAACGGCGGTGCCTCGACATGGCGGTCAGCTCGGCGGAGTATATTCTGAACGAGCTTTTCTGGTCGGAGGATGAAGGTGCGACCGCCGGGTTCAGTTATCCGCTGCCGTCCTTGAACATGCCGGTGCACAATGCCAATTTTCTGGGCGCGGCGCTGCTTTGCCGGGTATATCAGCATGTGGGAGATCGAAAATTTCTCGATGCGGCCATGAAAGTGGCGCGATACTCGGCGGCGAAGCAGCACGACGATGGCTCTTGGGATTACGGCGAGTCATCCATGCAGCATTGGGTGGATAATTTCCACACCGGCTACAACTTATGCGCGCTGCGCGCCATCGAAAAATACGCCGATAACACCGAATTTGATTGCCATATCAGCAAGGGGTTTGCATTCTACCGAAATCACTTTTTTGAAGGCGACGGTGCACCCAAATATTTTCACAACCGCACTTATCCTATTGATATTCACAGTGTCGCGCAGAGCATTATCACGTTGCTGACTTTCAAGGATCTTGATGAGCAGAATGTCAATTTGGCTTTTACTATTTTCCGATGGGCTCTGACGCACATGTGGGATGAGCGCGGATATTTTTACTACCAGGTGTTTCCTTTGGGCACAAACAGGATAGCTTATATGCGATGGGCGCAGGCCTGGATGCTTGTGGCTCTTGCCTCCCTGTTGGGCGAACCTGACCAGGAACAGCTGGCACACATCCATATTAGTTCGGATTCTTGAATGGGGGATTTTGAAATGAGCGTAGCAATGACCGAAGCGGCGCAGACCGGGAGCGACAATGCCGGGCTCTGCAGATATGTTCTGATCACGCCAGCACGGAATGAAGAAACGTTCATCCGGCAAACCATCGAATCTGTCATCGCACAGACCGTTTTGCCCATCAAATGGGTAATCGTCAGCGACGGTTCGACAGATCGGACCGACGATATTGTCAAGGAATATATCGCCAACCGTAAATGGATAGAACTCGTGCGGATGCCGGAGCGTATAGAGCGGCATTTCGCGGGCAAGGTGCACGCCTTTAACGCGGGCTATGAAAGAGTGCAGGATCTTGACTACGACATCGTGGGCAGCCTGGATGCTGACATTTCGTTTGATTCCGCATACTTTGAATATTTGCTAGGCCAATTCGCCAATGATGCTGCTCTGGGCGTCGCCGGCACGCCTTTCAGGGAAGGAACAACCCAATATGATTACCGTTTCTCCAGAAAAGAGCATGTTTCAGGCGCCTGCCAGCTGTTCAGGCGAGAGTGTTTCCAAGCCATCGGCGGCTACGTGCCCATCAAAGCGGGCGCGATTGACCTGACAGCGGTAGTGACAGCAAGAATGAAAGGCTGGAAAACAGAAACCTTTACCGATAAGGTCTGCCTCCATCACCGCAAAATGGGAACTGCGAAAGCCAATATCGTATGCGCGACATTTAAAAGCGGCTTCGGCGATTACCAAATGGGCGTGCATCCTCTGTGGCAGCTATGCCGGTCACTCTATCAAATGACCAGAAGGCCTTTGTTTATCAGCGGATTGCTTCTGATGGCGGGCTACTTATGGGCCGTGCTGAAGCAATCGCCCAAACCCGTGTCGACGGAATTCATAAACTTCAGAAGAAAGGAGCAAATGCAGTGGCTGAAAAGCTATTTTAAAAATTGCTTCAATCTGCTGGTATAGTGCGCCAGGCAACATGGCGGCTTCACCTGGCTGGTAGATTGAATTGATTTGACTTAACTATTCTACGGGGAAGGGAAATGGCGGCTATATCGACTATATATAGTAAAACGCAAAGTAAAACCCTGAGGGTGGCACCGATCGGGATTAACTGGCATTCAGGGCTTCCGATCTTCGCTTCCGAATCTTTTCTGCAGGCAGTCGGCGACGAATACGGCTGGTTGGGTGGTTTTGATGAGATCGGCGAACTTCGGTGCATTTTGCCTTATACCATTATTAAAAAACTGAATTTCCGTCTGGTCCGGTTTCGCGTAGAAACTATTGCGCTCGGCGATGGCCTCAGTTTGAGTGACGAAAAGTTATTCCTGAACGATGCGGTAACTTATTTCAGATCTATCGGTGCGGATGTCATCATTCCGGCAACTACCAACACGATTTTCCGTATTTTTCCGGACGGGGCGGCCGCTGCCCCCTACGGCAGCTATATAATCGATTTGTGCCAACCGGAAGACGTGCTTTGGGGCAATATTGACAGAATACTGCGTCAAAATATCAAGTCGGCAATGAAAAGCGGAGTGCGCATCCAGAGCGGGATCGAGCACCTTGATGACGCCTACAGGCTCGTGTCGGAAACTTTCCGAAGGTCAAAAATGCCGTTTATGGGACACGAGTCGTTCAAGCGTTTCATAGCAGGACTGGGGGACAATGCACTGATCATGGCCGCGGATTACCAAGGGAAACCCCAAAGCTACGTCGTTTTTGCCTACAGTAATTACTGTGCCTACGCCATTTATGCCGGCAACGTTGCCAACCAGCATCAGGGCGCGAATAAACTCCTTTATTGGGAGGCCATCCGGTTTTTCAATGAAATCGGCGTCAAACACTATGATTTCGTCGGTGCAAGGATTAATCCGGAAAAAGGCTCCAAACAGGAAGCGCTCAATTCGTTTAAAAAACGCTTTGGCGCAAGGCTTATACAAGGGTACATGTGGAAATATTCCCTTAATCCTTTCAAATACCTCTTATATTCCGCCGCTGCGCACGTGCGCAGCGGCGGCGATATTGTTGATGCGGAACGCCATAAGCTGTAAAGCGGCAGTGGCCGGGCAATTGCCGTGCCGCGGGGCCATCGCGCCTGTTTGAGCGGATTTTTACAGCGCCTCGGCTTTGTTGGCGGCTGACGACGTTGGTACTGCCGCTCTCCGCCGACGGAAGTTTCCCAGCCATGCTCAGATGGCGCCGTATGATAGGCAGGTATTGCTTCCGCATTTTCAGGCTGTTACGTAGTTTGGCTTAAGTGATCATACTAATTTTAATGTTGAACAAGAACAAGAATAATTATTTCTGATCGGTATCAGGTGGGCATTTAAACTATGCTTCTCGCTCGACGTTAGGTGGCCGCACGGACTAGGCAGCATTTCCAGGAATTGTCAGGCCACATATGGATGCAGCGAAAGATAGGGGGCAGTTTTCTGCCCGCCTTCAGCATAATG
This sequence comes from Methylobacter sp. Wu1, assembly GCF_036553575.1. Taxonomy (NCBI): domain Bacteria; kingdom Pseudomonadati; phylum Pseudomonadota; class Gammaproteobacteria; order Methylococcales; family Methylococcaceae; genus Methylobacter; species Methylobacter sp. Wu1. The sequence goes on from NZ_JAZHOC010000026.1 coordinate 9,118, forward strand.
CTAGGGATGAGGTGAATGCAGGGATATAGACGGGATATCCATTATGCCGTCAGAAAGGCAACACAAAGAAAAGGCGCATGACTGCCGATTCCTTCCTGTGACTCGTTTTCGATGGGAAGGCTCAGTGGCGCGCCGCCGACGGAATAAAAACAATATCTGCGGTCAAAGGTTTTTTCCTGACGAAGTGTCGGCACTTTAAAATCTTTAGCGCATCGTAGCTAAAAGAAACAAATAGGCTCAGTGAAACATGAAAAACCTCAGAAGCATCATGAATGGTTTGGTTCTTAAGCTAAAGAGAGCTATACATCGGCATGGATTCCGGGGGCTGCTTTGGATAGCCACGGAACGAATCGTCCGGCTCGCGGATAGCTTGCGGCCGTCGGTTCGTGCTGAAATCCGGATGCGTGAGCGGCGAGCCGCGGAGTTTGATCAGCGGTTCGGCGTTGAGACGGGCGGGCTTATCCATCCGACAGAGCTGAGCATCAACTCTCCAAACCAGATCCACTCGGTTTCTTATGGAGGCAGTGATCCTGAATTCTTCCGAAAAGCTGTCGAGGCGTTGCCTATCGATTACCACGATTTTACTTTTATCGATTTCGGCTCCGGCAAAGGCAGAGCCGTACTGTTGGCAAAGGAGTTCGCGTTCCAGAAGATTGTTGGCGTGGAGTTCTGCAATGAACTTCACGCCATCGCCCAGGATAATCTCATGCGGTTCCGTAGCGAGCTGTCCAAATGCGAGAATACGGAGTTGATATGCGCCGACGCCATGGCTTACCCGCTACCTGACGGATGCCTAGTCTGCTATTTCTGCAATCCATTTGATGCGGTGCTCATGACGCATATGCTGTTAAATATCCGCGAATCATTTTTACAAAATCCTCGCGACATTTTTGTGGTCTACTACAACCCGAAAGAAGCACACGTAATAGACGTTGCCGATTGCTTCACAAGTGTTGCGACTGTTGGCCCGGTTCGTATTTGGAGGACAATGCCGGAATCACAGGCATGCCCAAGCGCAACAATCGATAATTCGTACGGCTATACCACCACAGCATGATTGATTACCTCAGGGCTTCTTGCGAATGTTTTATTCTGATCAACCAGCTTGTCAGACTATCTGAGCGGCTAACATTTTTCTCTAAGAGGTTTTCCTTATGTTAGGTCTTCTGCCTGCAGAGTACTGGAATTACGGGATTAGAGATATTTTTCATGGACTGGCTGCGGCACTGAGTAAGAGAAAGTCAAGCTGTATGCTGAACATAGAGCCTATAGGCGATTGCATTCCGATCAGGTCGGCGCGAGCTGCGATAGTCGTCGCCCTCAGGGCGCTGGAACTGCCCTCAGATGCGTGTATAGGCGTTCCGCTCTATTGCTGCCCAGTCGTGTTTAAAGCCATAAAAGCCGTAGGCTGTAATGTCCGGTTTATCGATGTCGAACCCGACACGTTTTGCATGTCGGTAGCTGATCTGGAGGCAAAAATCGCTCAGATCGATGCAGTGGTTGCTGTGCACATGTTCGGGAATGTATGCGACATGCAAAGGATAAAGGTGGTGGCGCAAGGAAAGCCAATCATTGAAGATTGCGCGCAGTCTATTGGCAGCGCCATCAATGGGCAAATGACGGGATCGTTTGGCGACATTGCTGTCTTTAGCTTTCGTTCCGGGAAATACCTTTCTGTAGGCGAAGGGGGGGCGTTATATGCAAAGGATGACAAAATTCTTTCCAGCATCAGTCAGTTGGTCTCTGAGTTGCCTGTGCCCGGCCGCATGGACGACTGCATGCACGTCATCAAAACCTACATCCGGTCAATACTGCGAAGCAAGCCGCTCTGGGGGCTCATAGGCTGCCGCCTCTGGTCCGCCTATAACAAATCCACCGCTTTCGCAGAGAAAACACCTATTGCGATGACTCAGATGTTTCGATCGGATATTGCGATTACGTCTGACCGCCTTGCTGCATTGAATGGACTGATAGAAAAACAGCGGGGCAATGCCGATTATTTTTCCGAATCGCTGGCTCTGGCTTTCTGTAAGGTGCCTGATGAAAAAACAGGCGCATTTTATAATCGCTATCTTTATCCGGTCATGTTGTCTGAGGCGCATGACCGTGAGGCTATCGTCGCATATTTGCTCGAAAGGAAGATAGGCACCATACAGCCTTATAAGGATATCGCAGAGATTGCTGCCGCCCATTATGACTACGCAGGAGATTGTCCTATGGCGGAACAGGTGGCTCGGCGCGTGCTCGTTTTTCCCTGTTACCATGCCTTGAAAAAAGAGGAGTTGCAGAAGATTGCGCAAAGCGTTACCCAGGCGCTGCAACTGACCGGCCCTGCTGCAGGAAGCAATGAGCTGTTTATGCGCGAAGCAATGGATGATCCAGCGCAATGATTGAATGTATCTTTACCATTGATTACGAGATCTATGGCAATGGAGATGGTTCTCTGGAGGAGCTCGTCTTTGCGCCGGCTGATAAATTAAACAGTCTGTTCAGGCAGGCTGGCTGCAAATTTGTGGCTTTCATTGAAGCGGCCGAGCTTGAGTTAATTCAGGATCAAGGCAGCGACCCGGCCATCGGTCTGATCAGTGAGCAGATAAAAAGCTTTCACAATGAAGGCATTGAAATAGGGCTGCACTTGCATCCACAGTGGTACAAAGCCCGGCATGAGAACGGGCAATGGCGGCTCGATTACAGCGAGTATAACTTGTGCACCCTGCCGCGGGAGCGTATCGCCGAGATCGTGGACAGGTCTATAAGCTATTTACGCAGAGTGCTGGGCCAGCCTGATTTTACCCCGCTCTCGTTCCGGGCCGGCAACTGGCTGATGCAGCCTACGCACGTCGCAGCCGGCGTATTGGCCGAGAGAGGGATTAAGCTGGATTCATCAGTGTTCAAGGGCGGCCTGCAGCATCGGCATGGCTTGGATTATCGCAAGGCCATCGGCAATGGCTATTACTGGACATTCTCCGATCACGTCGATATGCCAGATGCCAACGGAACGTTGCTTGAAATCCCGACCTACACTGAAATGGTTCCATTCTGGAAGATGTTGACGATGAAAAGAGTTGGCATGAAAGGGGCTGGGAATGATAAAGGGAAGGGACTCTCATCTCATAGCCTGAGCAGTGCCAGACTGGAACGGCTGATTGATTTCCTTCGCTTCCGGTATCCTCTGAAACTAGACTATTGCCGGATGACGATTGACGAGCTCACAAAGATGATGGGAGCTATCGTCCGTGAGGACCGGAAAGCTCCCGGCCGGTACAGGCCCATTGTTGCAATAGGGCATACGAAAGACCTGGTCGACTATGAGACTATCCGGTCTTTCCTTGCCTACCTGCAGGAAAATGGCATACGGGTTTCAACTTTTAAAGACGTGTATGACAAATGCAAGACATGAGCGATCAGTCAAAATGACGATCATGAGTATAAAAAACGAACAACAGGTTTAATTGCCATAACCAAGACCTGTTGTTATCTGTAAGTGTCTTTATAGTGCAATATAAGGATCGCTAATGTTTCGAAAACAACATATATGTGTGTGCATCTGCACGTACCAAAGACCGGCCATGCTGGGGCGGTTGTTAGCCAAACTCGAGAAGCAGGAGACTGAAGATCTTTTTAATTTCTCGGTGGTAGTCGTAGATAACGACAAGTCGGAATCTGCACGGACAATTGTGGAATCCTTTGCTTTGCAATCCTGGATCTCCGTCCGCTACGATGTTGAGCCTGAACAAAACATCGCCCTGGCCAGAAACCTCGCCCTGACAAACGCGCAAGGCAACTTTCTGGCGCTTATCGATGATGACGAATTCCCGCGCAGAAACTGGCTGCTTCTGCTCTTCAAGGCGCTGAAACGCTATAACTGCGATGGTGTTCTCGCCCCAGTACTGCCGCTGTTTGAGCAGAAACCGCCGGAGTGGGTTCTGAAAGGCGACTACTTCGACCGGCCTTCTCATCCTACTGGGCACGCATTGGAGTGGAAAAACACGCGTTCTGGCAATGCGCTGTTAAAAAGAGAGCTTTTTCCCAAAGGCCAGGCGTGGTTTGATCCCACATTTGGCAGCGGAGGGGAGGATCGTGATTTTTTCAGGCGCATGATTGAAAAAGGCTGTGTGTTCATCTGGTGCAACGAAGCGGCGGTCTATGAAACGGTGCCGCCGAATCGCTGGAAAAGGACAACCCTTTTAAAACGGGCTCTGCTCAGAGGCAAGATGGCACTGAATTCCACCGGCACGGGGCAGTTAAGCGTTCTGAAATCGGTCATCGCCATTGTGGCCTATGCGACGAGTCTGCCAGTGTTCGCGATCCTGGGACAGCACATTTTCATGAAATATCTGATCAAGCTGTGCGACCACCTCGGCAAGGTGCTCGCGTTTTTTGGCATAGATCTGGTGAAAGAAAAATATGTCGGAGGTTAGAGTAAGCGGCCATGACTATTTCTAATACTGATAAGTTAGCGCATACGGCACGAAGTCAATTCATTATCAATCCTTCGGAAACCATACTGGTGACAGGCAGCAACGGGTACGTCGGCTCGATGGTCGTCCGCACGCTGTTGTCTTACGGATTCAAACGGATACGCTGCCTGACAAGATCGACAGGAAAATCGGCCAACCTTGAGGCGCTGGCCAGGGAATTCGGCGATGCCGATTTGGACATCGTTAAAGGGAATCTGCTTTCCACGGAGGATTGCGCACACGCCGCCAAGGATATCTCGGTTGTCTATCATCTGGCCGCGGGTGTTGAAAAGTCATATGCCGGCTGTTTCCTAAATTCCGTAGTGACGACCCGGAATCTCCTTGAGGCCGTGATAAAGGAACCGACATTGAAGCGCTTTGTCAACGTCAGTTCTGTTGCCGTCTATACTAATAATCGCATTCCGCGCGGCGGGCTGCTTGATGAGTCGTGTGAGGTCGACGGGCGAATGATCGATAGGCACGAGCCTTATACCTACGGCAAAGCCAAGCAGGATGAAATCGTGCTTGAGTATGCCGAAAAACATCATCTGCCTTATGTGATCGTGCGGCCGAGCGTGATCTTCGGTCCCGGAAAGCGGAAAATCAGCGACCGGGTCGGAACGTCGACCTTTGGCGTGTTTCTCCATCTGGGCCTGAACAATACCATCCCCTTAACATACATCGACAACTGCGCCGAAGCCATCGTATTGGCTGGACTGAAAAGCGGGATAGATGGGCAGGTCTTCAATATTGTCGATGACGACCTCCCGACTAGCCGGGAATTTCTGCGTTTCTACAAGAAGAAAGTGCGCAAATTCGTATCCATACCTGTCCCTTATCCCATCTGGTATTTTTTCTGTTCTCTATGGGGATGTTATTCAAAATGGTCTGAGGGGCAATTGCCGCCAGTCTTTAATCACGCGATGTGTTCGGTTTACTGGAAGGGCAACAAATATTCAAACCAGAAGGCGAAACAACTGCTGGACTGGCAGCCTAGGGTGCCGATGAAAGAGAGCCTGGAAACATTCTTTGCTTACATGAAGGAAAGGGGGTAAAGAATATGATCAAAGTTGCCATCGTGGGTTGTGGAAAAATGGCTGACCAACATGCTGCGCAAATCCGCAGGATCTCGGGCGCTGATATCGTCGCGGTTTGCGACAGCGAACCCTTAATGGCCCGGCAGCTATCGGAGCGCCTTAATGTTGGCAAGTATTTCACAAAGTTAAACGAAATGCTGGAGACAGTTAAGATCGACGTGGTTCATATAACGACGCCGCCGGCCAGCCATTTTTCGCTCAGCAAGATTGTCTTGGAGTCAGGCTGTCATGTGTACGTCGAAAAGCCTTTCACTCTAAATAGCGCCGAGGCAGAGGAATTGATCGCGCTTGCGAACCGGAAGCAGCTCAAGATAATTGCCGGCCACAACGCCCAGTTTACGCATGTCATGAGGCGAATGCGGGAATTGGTCAGTAGCGGTTATCTGGGTGGGAACCCGGTCCACATGGAAAGCCATTATTGCTACGATTTTGGCGATGTCAGCTATGCGAAGGCGCTTCTGGGCGACAGCGAGCATTGGGCAAGAAAACTCCCGGGATCGTTGTTGCAAAACATTATCAGCCACGGCATCAGCAAGATCGCCGAGTTCTTGCCGGGGAACAACCCGACTGTGATTGCCCACGGCTTTACCAGTCCATTCCTTAAGCGTATTGGCGAGGATGACATTATTGATGAGGTAAGAGTCATCATCCATGATGAAGATTTGAGAACGGCGTATTTCACATTTTCTTCCCAGATAAAACCGGTACCGCATCAGTTCCGGCTGTATGGTCCGAAAAATTCATTGATCATCGATGATGATCATCAGATTCTTATCAAAGTCGGCAACGGCGAGTACAGGAGCCATCTGAGATATTTTGTGCCTTCATTGACTTACGCCGGACAATATATTGCAAATTTCACCAGGAACGCAGGGAAGTTCATAGCGAAAGACTTCCATATGCCCAACGATGCCGCGCTGAAAACGCTCATCGAGTCTTTCTACGACTCAATCGTCAATGATAAGCCCTTGCCACTCTCGTACAAGGAAATACTCTTGACGACGAAGATCATGGACGACATCTTCGCGCAGATCAAGGATAGGATTAGGAGCCCAGAGTGAAGCCTATCCATCAGGTTAGACAGCTTCGACTATAAGGGATCGCCCATGCCGCCAAAGCTCGCACTACTCATCTGCATCGTCTATGTGTTTTTTTTACTGAAAGTCGAGCAGAAACGGGCGCCTAAACTTTCCGGTGCTCTCTGGATACCGAGCCTATGGATGCTCCAAGTCGCCAGCAAACCTTTGGGTACCTGGTTCGGGTCTGGGGGCGAGGAGGGCGGCAGCGCACTCGACCAGGTGTTTCTGAGTACGGTACTTGTACTTGGTCTGATTGTGCTGGCATCGAGAGGGTTCAGTTACGCCCGTGCCATCAGAGACAATCCGGCGCTGATCATGCTGGTGGTCTACATGTTCTTCAGTGTCTTCTGGTCCGATATGCTGTTCATTGCGTTAAAGCGATGGATCAGGGAAGTTATTGCGGTGGTCATGGCGTTTGTCATTCTATCTGAACCGGATCCGCGTCAGGCAATGCGCAGCCTGTTAACCAGAACCATCTATATTCTTATTCCATTTTCCCTGATACTTATTAAATACTTTCCTGAATATGGTATCCAGTACCGTGCCATGGGCGGACAAATGTGGATAGGGGTCGCTATGCAAAAAAACGGTCTTGGACGGCTTTGTTTAATTGCGGCCTTTTTCCTTATCTGGACGCTTATCCGAAGACGGCAGAAAAGAGATGATGCCGTCGGCAAGCACCAGACGTTAGCCGACGTGAGCGTCCTCATGCTGACGCTTTTTATAATGAGCGGCCCCGGAGGGCAGTACTCCGCAACGGCGCTGATATCTCTAGCGGGCGGATTGGCGGCATTTATGGGACTGTTATGGGCAAAAAAACACCGTATCGCCGTGGGCGCGGGCAGTCTGGCGGCCCTAATGATTTTCATCTTTGGATTGGGCACACTTCAGCCTTTTCTGGGCGGGGCGATTATCAAAGGCATTTCATCCAATTTTCAGCGCGATGTTACTCTGACCGGGAGAACCGAAATCTGGGCCGGGCTGATGCCGGATGTCATGCGGAGCCCTGTTTTGGGCAGCGGTTTCGCAAGTTTCTGGAACCCGATAACGGTCGAGTTGCATGAAATTGGCGAGGCGCATAGCGGGTATCTGGATGTGATACTGGATACGGGATTCGTCGGCCTGCTATTTCTGGCAATATTCCTGATTTCCTCTTGCCGCAAAGCGCAAAGAGAACTCCAGAGCGACTTCGATTTCGGCTGCCTCTGGATTTGTTATTTGCTGATGGCTTTGGTCCACAATATCACTGAATCTTCGTTTGATTCGCTGACCAGTCCGTTGCCGGCGATTATTCTGTTTCTGACAGTCATGCCTGCAACAGTCACTTCATCTATTTCTAAAAAGGACATAGAAAGTTCGACACTACCCCATAAAAGGTTTGTTGTGTCGCGAAAGAAAAAAACTAGCGCTTCACTTTCTAGCAGAGGAGGAGTTCCCGGATGGTTTATAGACAAGACATAGCCGTTTTATTGTTTTACTACCTTGGCTACTCCCGAATCAGAAATTTGATGCTTCGCTTTAAAGGCAAGTCCGTAGCGCGGTTTGTTGTCTTTCATGACGTTCCGCCTGAAAACTCGAGAGGTTTTGAAGCTAGCTTGCGTTTTCTGAAACGGCATACGAATGTTGTAAGCTTGGACGACTTTTTTTCGGGTAGATTGTCTGCGCAACGGGTCAATGTCGTCATTACTTTTGACGATGGCTATAAAAGCTGGGTTACCAACGTGTTGCCGATTCTGAAACGACTGGAGTTGCCAGGGACCTTTTTCATCTCGTCCGGCTTTGTCGGGCTTACACAGAAAGAACAATCCGAGTTCATGCGCTCAAAACTGTCCCTGAAGCCGACGCCAGACAGCATAATCGGCGGGTTGGCTGTAGACGATGTGAAAAAGCTCGCCGAGGAAGGCTTTACTGTCGGCGGACATACCGTCAATCACTACAATCTGGCCAAGATTCCGGACGAGGCTGAGCTGCGGTATGAAATTGCCGAGGATAAACAGAGGCTGGAAAAGATAATCGGCGGAAAGGTGGAATATTTTGCCTATCCTTTTGGGGCGTTTCAACATCCGGATATAGATATTCCTAGGCTTCTGCGTGAATCGGGATATAAAGGAGCTGTGACCACGAAATCCGGCTTTAATGACCTTGGTGTCACTCATCCCTATTTGCTGCACAGGGAGATTACTTATGCATCAATGAGCGGATCAGTGTTTAAAGCCAGAGCTTTAGGAAATTATGATGCCGTCAGTTTTCTGAAGCGGCAAGGCAAAAATATCAATACGCTTGAGCGAAAGCAGCAGAAAGCCTGAAGCTGTGAAGGGTGGCGTTTTGGTGTTAAATCGATCCGGTTGAGAAAACCGCCGGCTTTATCAGAAGAAAAGATGTCGGAAAATATAGAGTGGTCATTTTGTCGTCTACTGAAAAAATGACCACTAAAGATTGGATGCCTGACTCCGCCAGATTAAACATCGTTTATACAAAAAATTCAGAACATCCTCGCCAGATAGCGTTGTTGCATCCATGCATGGCGCTTATTTCATTGTCTCCCGATATTCAACATGTCTTGTCTATGGACAATACCATCGTATTATTGAGGTTTGAAACGCGCATCATTGATTCCTTTGCATCTGGCACTGCTTATTGCGGCTGATGTAACACTGGCGGCAAGAGTGTTACTGCTGGTTTTGTGCTTGAACCACTGTCCGACCTCAAAGGATGCGGATAGGTATAGGGTTTATACGATTCTGGCTCTTTCAGGAAATACTGCTGATTAAGTTTGATGTTATTGGCCGAATATCCAGATGACGTTTGACCAGAATCGGTAACCTTAACCATGCTCGCCTGATCAGAATTGCCATTCCATTTGTTGGCCCAGTAGTAAGTATTGTTAACTCTATGTGAAGCGATATCTGATTCGTAATACACAGACATTCTGAATGGGAGGGAGCCTCCTGTGAATGTGTTATCGTGGGCAATCAGTTTCCCTCCGCGCATCCACACTATATTACCTTGGCTACAGTGTGTATTGTCCTGCTTGAAGGTGTTGTTATATATCTCATAGTAAATCGTTCCGTAATCCTGCCCAGCGCCAAGATCGCCGTGACCGTCAATATAGGTACAGAATCCGCTAAAGTCATTGTATCTGAATGTCACTTTGCCGCCGTATTGGCCATATAAAGCGCCTTGAGCATTTTTGTTCGTCAATGAATTGTCCCAGATGAATTTGTTATCTTCGAAAATCATCATGTTATCGCTGCCAGGAAGCGCCTTTTCATTACCAAGGTATTCATTCCAGGCGCCTTTTCCCCATTCCCGATCGCCCGATCTGACATCCATGGCAAAATAGGCTCTTGATGTATTGTAGAATTCGCTGCTATCCACAACACCGTAGACCGGGCCGGTAGCGCCGCTGCCTGACCAGTTTGTTCCGATGGCCGCGTCTCCTTTGTTGACTGTGATATTGTCAATTCTAGCCTTAAAGGTAGGACCGATGATCGAAATGATAGGTGTCTGTTTATCTGAATTGTTGAATCTGAACCCACTCAAACGGACAAAATCATTCTGGGTTTTAATTATCGAAACTGCCGTGCCGGCGTTGTTGGTAATTATGGTCTCTGCTTTTCCGGCACCGATAACAGATATGCCTTTGGTGATTTTCAGAGTGCTGCTCCAGGAACATGATCCGGCTGGAACAGTGACGGTATCGCCTGTTGCTGCAGACGCAACTGCTGTCGATACATCGTTGTAAGAACAGCTCGCCGCTGCTTTAGTCGCTGCATAACCCACGGAGGTAAAGGCGAACGTGCCCGCTAAACAAACCGTAGATAAAGCAAATAAATTCGTAAGTTTTTTCATCTTGTACTCGTTAACTTTGGCGTTACTGGCGGAGGCCAGTCTTACTTAATGCAAAGCCCGCTCCGTCAGTATGCCATTTAATTAATCAGGTCCGGCATTAATACCCATTTCCATAGACTGACATTGACGCATTGGTTTTATAGCCGCGTCTCGAACCAGTCCAAGTATTGGGCAAGTCCTTCAGCGCATTGCGGCCAGTGCT
>NZ_JAZHOC010000064.1:0-94960 GCF_036553575.1 Methylobacter sp. Wu1
ATACGAGGATCATCCAATTGGCCAAAAACATCTAAAAAATCCATCTCTTCCTGTCTCATTAATCAAATTCACTCAAAACGGCGTATTCTGCTTCCAAAAGTTTTAATGAGGTAGCCCTGCATTATTTATAAATTCAGGTTTATTTTTATCTAATGTAATGATATTAGTTGATGCCCTTTTCCATACATCGAAAAGCTCATCATTCATTTTTATTTCATATTTTGCAAGAAACATAATAGTTGCTTCAATCCAAAGTTGAATACAGCTAAGAACCATTTGAAGCGAAAAAATATATTTTTCAGCTTCTACTCCTTTTTCAATCCCTTCTATTTGAACAACTCTAGCCATTAAATTATTAAGAGAATCTTCAGCATCATTATGAGATTGCGAACATAAAGCTGAGTATAATGTTCGGTACTTTATTTCCATATTAACTTTTTTGAACCTATCAAATGTACTCGGCCAATTGCTATTGATAGCATCATAATCAATATCAATTATTGAGAAAGATTCTCTTAACATATCTTCATAACCATCCAATGAACTTTCTTTATTATCAATGAGTTTAATATGGTCAATTTGATATTCTTCTGGTTCACCTGAATTTTTTACAGCTTCCCGCCACTTCTTATTTTGATCACGTTCAGTTTTGATATGGTACTTAAAATAAGAAATAACATTTTCTACATCATTACCCACACTCAAATAATATAAATTAATTGATGATTCTACTGATGTTCTACATATGGCTTCAGCTGAAGCTATATGTGCAATTATGAATAGAGATAGTGCTGCCTCCGTATATTTATAGCTTCTTGTATATATGTCATACACTATTGACCATACAGCTTTGTCTTTTAAAGATTCAATATTTTCTAGCGAAATTCTATTCGCTATTTCATAGGCAGACTCTAAAGTATCTATTGCTTCTATAATGTAATCATTAAGTTCAATATCTTCACAAATAGAATTTTTTTTAAGAAATTTTTCTGTCTTATTAGTCATGCTTAAATATATGTCTTCCTTAGAGCCTAATTAGTTATTATCTGGGTCGGCATATGTTATATACCAAAGTAAATGTAGAGCAACAACTCGGTAGGACGCGGTGAGACACGAACCGCATCTTTTGGATGATTGGTAAGACGCAGGCCTGGAACTAGGCAAAGGCCGCTAAGGAAAGGGAAAATCAACGAGAAGGGATAAATAAAACCGCTCCAGCAGAACGCTGGAGCGACAGGATTTACTCGCTATGCCAGCAATCAATCTTCCAATTGCTGGATGCCGTCCAGATACCAGGAGGGCTGGATGCTGTTTTTGGGTTTAATGAAATGCCAGACCTCGCGGACCTGGCTGGCCTGCGCATCGGCATCTTCGCGCATGATCACGTCGAACAACACGACCGCTTGCAGTTCCGAGCCGACTTCGCGCACTTCCAGCAGTTCCGCGTCCAGTTTCAGAACATCGGTGCGGTTTTCTTCGCTGGAGGCTTTCAGCTGGTCCTGAATCTCGGCGAATACCTTGTCGGTCGTCAGGCCTCTGATTTCGGCCAAGTCGCGGTCATCCCAGGCTTTTTGCAGCGTCTTGAAAGCGGTTTTGGCGCCGGCCAGAAACGCCTGCGTGTCAAAGCCTGCCGGAACGGCGATAGCCTGGCCAAAGTCGGCATCCTGCTGGAAACTCTGCACAGCCGGTTCAGCGCCTGGCTTGTCTTTTTTAAACAGAATATCGGTATCGAAACCGGACGGGTTCGATGAACTTGATTGCGGCTCCTGATAGGGCGTATAGGCCGACGCGCTGTTGTCGTAATGGCCGTCGGTCCGGTCGTAAACGGGTTGTTGTTCGCGCGCTTTTTTGGCCGCGAAGAACTTATACAGCATGAATGCCAGAGCGCCCAGCACCAGGATATCGAGGAAGTTGATGCCCTGGAAAGCGCCGCCGGCCAGCAGCGAGCCCAGCAGGCCGCCCAGCGCCAGGCCGCCCAGCAGGCCCATCAGTCCGCCGCGGTTAGCCATGCCCGATCTGGCCGTCTGGTTTTGTTGGGCGGCTTGTTGCTGTTGCTGCTGTTGAGTCGCCGAACGGGCCGGCGCATCGGCAGAACGTTTGTAAGGCTGGCTGAATGAGGATCTACCGCCGAACGAACTGCCGCCGCCGAAACGTTTGGCTTCGGCATCGGAGATACTGCCCAGCGACAGCGACAGGCCGATTAATAAAGTGGCTACTATGCCGGTATATCTGTTCATAATTTTTCGGAAAGTATTAAATAACATCAAATTGAGGTTTAACTAATATAAGGCTGAATAACCAAATTACAAGTTGTGAATTCTTTTTTATTAGCATAGCATTATAAGCATGTTCTCAGCACTGCGCGTTTATCTCATTTTCTTTCTGGCCCTGCTGCAATTGATTGCACCGCTGGTGCATGCGCATGCCGGTGAGAACCTGTCGAATAAAGGCCTGCATGTGCCCGGCCTTGAGATGTATACGGCAGAACAGCATGCCTTTCTGTCTCAACCGACAAACCATATCGCAGGCTCCGAAGCGCTGATCATCAGCGTCGATGCCGGCATCAAGCACAATCAGGCTCAGGCCGATACCGATACGGACGCCGCCGACCACAGCTATTATCTGCACCAGGAGATAGCCATCTTCAGTGCACCGATTTCGGCGTTCGATATCAACTTTTCTCCGCAACCGTCGCCGTTTGTCTGCCGGTTATTCATCCCATCGCTTTCGCCGCGCGCGCCTCCCGTCTCCTGATCTCCACAGTTTTTTAAGTTCTGTCGCAGAACTTATTCTTAATTTTATTAAAAAAACTATAAGCGGTATTAAACCGCTAACGGAGCCTTTACTATGTTTGCCCTTAATCTTATTAGAGGGTGTTTACCTGTGTATTTGCTGGCCACTTCGCTGGTCTTTGCAGATGCGCTACCTGCTGTTACTGTGGAGCATCGCGATCCGATTGAAATCGATGCCGGCATGAGTCTGGCTCAAACCATCGATTTAACACTGGAAAAACATCCTGACAACGCCTGGCTCAAAGCGTTGGAAGAAGAATCCGCTGCGCTTGAGCAGCGCAGTAAGAGCTGGTTTGCCGGCGCGCCCAGTGTCGGCCTGTTCTTTCAGGAAGCCACCAGCGGCACACTGCATTACGGTGATGCCAACGTTAGAGCGCCGCTTTGGAACTTCGGCCAGCGCGATGCCGAAAAGGCCGTCGCAAGACAAGCCGAAATCAGTGCGCATACCCAATCGGCTGCCATTAAATTACGCGTGGCGGGACTGGTCAGAATGGCATTGTGGGACATGGAACTGCAGCAAATCCGCCTTGATCAGGCACACAACGAGGTCCATATATTTGAACAATTACTGGCCAAGGTTGAACGCCGTGTCGAACTAGGTGACCTGCCGCGCGCGGATTTATTGCTGGCGCAGACCGAATTGCTGCAAAAGCGCGCCGTACTGACGCAAGCCGAGGCCGAAGTCATGCATGCGCGCAAACGCTATACCACCATCACGCAAATGATCAAAGTGCCTGGCAATTACCGTGAAACCCTGGCCGATATAGCTGAAGTCCAGCAAAATCATCCAGACCTGGTGGCCATTAATGACCTGATCGCACGTATGCAGGCCGAGGTCGAGGCTATCAGGGCAGTAGGCTCGGGCCAACCCGACGTCGCGGTTGGTATCAACACCGACCACGGCCCTGACGAACGCAGTAACAAGACCGAAAGCTTCAATATCAGCGTATCCGTGCCGTTTGGAGGTCAAGCACATCTGGCTCCGCGAGTGGCTGCAGCCAATGTCGAACTGAACAGATTGGTGGCCGACCGCGAACAGCTCCGTAGAGATCTCGATCAGGCCCACCATGAAGCCGAGCACAACCTGGAAGTCAATCGGGCCGAGCTGACTATTGCTGAAAATTTAAAGCAGGCGGCCGTAGAGCATTTAAAAATGACGGAATTGAGTTTTTCGCTGGGCGAAATCAACCTGCTCGATTTGCTGAAGATCCAGTCCAGAGCCCAGCAAGCCATCCTGAATGCCAAAGAACGCTCAGTCATACTGGAGCGCGATAAGGCAATGTACAACCAAGCCGTCGGAGTTACACCATGAGAATCCTCTTATTATTACTGTTGAGCCTGGTTGGTGTCAGCGTCCAGGCGGCAGACAATGTTATTCAAATAAGCCAGCCCCAGATTGACAGCCTGGGCATTAAACTGGGCAAGCCGGAACAGGCAAGCCAGGTGCCGATTCTCTATGCGCCGGCCCAAGTTGTGGTCCCGCCTACACGTGAATACGTCGTCAGCACCACTCAGGCCGGCTTGGTCAATAGACTGTATGCAGCAGTCGGCGATAAAGTCCAGAAAGGCCAGGCGCTGGCTGAACTTCATAGCCAGGATTTGCTGGCCTTGCAACAGCAATATCTTAAAGCCGTCAATGAACTGAACTTAGGTCAGGCCGTTTATAACCGGGATAAGAAACTGCTGGAAGAAGGCGTCATATCTGACAAGCGCTCTCAGGAGACCCGCAGCCAATATCAACTCTATCTGACCGAAACGAACGAGACCAGGCAATTGTTGGAAATGGCCGGCATGTCAACTGCGGAAATTAATCGTCTGACTAAATCACAGCGCTTAAGCAGCCTGTTGACTTTACGCGCGCCTATGTCGGGCGTTGTGCTTGAGCGCAAGGCCTCTGCTGGCCAACGCATAGACAGTCTGGCACCGCTATACCGTATTGCCGATCTGAGTGAGTTGTGGCTGGAAATCAATATTCCCCAGGAACGCATAGGCGACATTAAGGTCGGTGACCAGGTGCAGATCGACAATACCAACATCACTGCGCATATTGATCTGCTTGGCCAAAACGTCAACCCGGAGAATCAGACATTGATGGCCAGAGCTGTTATCAAAGGTCCTTCTGCCGCTGTGCGCGTCGGTCAGAAAGTCAACACGAGCATTATTCATGGCAGTGACAAGACGACGGCATTCAAAGTACCGAACGCGGCCATCGCACAGAACGAAGGCCAGACTTATATCTTTATCCGCACGGGCCAGGGCTTTATGGTCAAGCCGATCAAAGTCATCGGCAAGCAGGATACCGATTCCATCATTACCGGCGAACTGACCGGCGCTGAAGATATCGCCGTTACGGGCGCGGTTGCGCTGAAAGCCAATTGGCTGGGGCTCGGGGGCGATGAGTAATGGGTGGTCTTATTCGTTTTGCGCTGAGCCAGCGCCTATTGATGCTGATTGTCATAGTGCTGCTTGCTGGCGGCGGCTTTTATGCATTTAAAAACATTCCCATCGATGCCTTTCCGGAAGTCTCGCCGACCCAGGTCAAGATTATCGTAAAAGCGGCCGGCATGACGCCGGAAGAGGTCGAAGCGCGCATTACCGCGCCGATAGAAATCGAACTACTGGGCATTCCGCATCAGACCATGCTGCGTTCGATTGCCAAGTATGCGCTGACCGATATCACGATCGATTTCGAAGAAGGCACCGATATCTACTGGGCGCGCCAGCAGATCGCCGAACGTTTGAACACGATTTGGGGCGATTTGCCGGCTGGCATCGATGGCGGCATTGCGCCGATGACGACGCCGCTCGGCGAGATGTACATGTTTTCGATTGAAGGCGGCGACCTGAGCCTGATGGAACGGCGCAGCCTGCTGGACTGGGTCATTCGCCCTGCCCTGCGCACTGTGCCCGGCGTGGCTGACGTCAACTCGCTGGGCGGGCTGGTCAGAAGCTTCGAAGTGATACCGGACAATGTCCGCATGGCGGCGCGCGGCATTGATATCGACAAACTGACAAAAGCGCTGGAAAACAATAACCGCAATGACGGCGCCGGGCGTCTGACCGAAGGTGAAGAAGCCTTGATCGTGCGGGCCGAAGGCCGCATCAAGACACTGGACGATGTCGCTGCCATTGTCGTCGATAACAAAAACGGCGCGCCGATCAAAGTCAGCGATGTCGCCGATATCCAGATCGGGGCTTTAACCCGCTACGGCGCGGTCAGCAAAAACGGCAAGGGAGAATCGATCACCGGCCTGGTGCTAAGTTTGCGCGGCGCCAATGCCCGCCAGACCATCGAGGGCATAGAGAAAAAAATGGACGAACTTAAAGCCGGTTTTCCGCCTGGCGTCAAGGCCACGGTTTTCTATAACCGCGGCAATCTGGTCGATAAGGCCGTCGATACGGTTCAGCATGCCTTGCTGGAAGCGATCGTGCTGGTTGTAATCCTGCTGATCCTGTTCCTAGGCAATCTGCGTGCAGCGCTGACCGTTGCCTTGATCCTGCCGCTGGCGGCCCTTGTGACCTTCATCCTGATGCAGCAGATGGGCATGTCAGCCAACTTGATGAGCCTTGGCGGTCTGGCTATCGCGATCGGCATGCTCGTCGATGGGGCCGTGGTCGTGGTCGAAAACATCATCACGCACATGGCGCATACGGAAAAGGCCCAGCGCCTGCCGCGCCTGCATGTGATCTATCGGGCCGTGCGCGAAGTGTCCGTGCCCGTGACTTCAGGCATCCTGATCATCATCATCGTGTTTCTGCCGCTGCTGACCTTGCAGGGCCTGGAAGGCAAACTGTTCACGCCGGTGGCCTTGACCATCGTGTTCGCACTCAGCGGCTCGCTGCTGCTGTCCTTGTCGGTAATTCCGGTGCTGTCCTCCTACCTGTTGAAGAAAGTATCGCACGAAGAACCCTGGCTGCCCCGGCAGTTACTGAGACTGTATCAACCGGCCTTGCTGTGGTGCATCGCCAACAGCAAGAAAGTCTTTACCGGCGTCGGCGTCTTGCTGGTCCTGACGGCGGCGGCCTTCACGCAGATCGGCAGCACGTTCATGCCGACCATGGACGAAGGCGATATTATCGTGCAATTGGAAAAACTGCCGTCGATTACGCTGGCGGATTCGGTCGCCCTGGACGTGCAGGTACAGAAAAACCTGCTCAAGAATATTCCTGAAGTGGTCGATGCGGTCTCGCGCGTCGGTACCGATGAGTTGGGCCTGGACCCGATGGGTTTGAACGATACCGATACCTTCCTGATCCTGAAACCCAAGGGAGAGTGGCGCATGCGCAGCAAGGATGAGCTGATCGAGCAAATCCGGCAGGTCATGGCCGCCACGCCGGGCATCGCCTTTAAATTCACGCAGCCGATCGAGATGCGTGTCTCGGAAATGCTGACCGGTACGCGCGGCGATGTCGCGGTCAAGCTATTTGGCCCGGAGCTGAACGTACTGAATGAGAAAGCGGCGCAGATCGCCGGCGTCCTGAGGGATATCAAAGGCTCCAGCGACGTGTTCACAAAGCAGAATGAAGGCATGCAGTTTCTGCAGGTGGCGATCGACAAAACGGCAGCCGGACGCCTGGGCCTGGACAGCGACAGCATCGAAACGATGTTGCGCTCGCAGATCGAAGGGCTGAAACTGGGCATCGTGCAGGAAGGCATCAAACGCACGCCGCTGATTGTCCGCGGCGGCAGCAATACGACCAACTTCGAAAACCTGCAGGTGACCCTGCCCGATGGCGGCCATGTGCCGATCACGACCGTCGCGCGCCTGGAGAAAGTCGAAGGCGTGGTGTCGGTAGAGCGCGAGCGGGGCCAGCGTTTTGTCGTGATCAGCAGCAACGTGCAGGACCGCGATCTGGTCGGTTTTGTCGATGAAGCGCGTCAGGTCGTCAAGGACAAGGTCGATTTGCCGACCGGCTATTTCGTTGAATTCGGCGGCCAGTTCGAGAATCAGCAGCGTGCGGCCGCGACGCTCTCGGTCGTAATCCCGGTATCGCTGGGCCTGATCTTTCTGCTGCTGTTCTCGACGTTCGGCTCGGTGCGCCAGGCCACGCTGGTTCTGTCGAATATTCCGCTGGCCATGGTGGGCGGCGTTTTCGCCTTGTGGCTATCCGGCGAATATCTGTCGGTGCCGGCTTCGGTCGGCTTTATCGCCCTGCTGGGTATTGCGGTGTTGAACGGCGTGGTCATGGTCAGCTATTTCAACCAGCTGCGCGCGACCGGCATGGCCATGGCGCAGGTCGTGGTCGTCGGCTCCATGCGCCGCTTGCGGCCCGTGCTGATGACGGCCAGCATCGCGGCCTTCGGCCTGATTCCGCTGCTGTTCGCGACCGGCCCGGGCTCGGAGATTCAGCGCCCGCTGGCTATCGTTGTGATCGGCGGTCTGGTTTCATCGACGTTCCTGACGCTGTTTCTGCTGCCTATTTTGTTTAAATTGTTCGGTCAAGCGCCTGAGCTGCAAGCCGAGATGAACTCGATGACCGATGGAGTCAAATCATGAACAACGGTAAAGAATACCTGGTTACTTTGAATGTCCCGCCCGGTCTTGAAGAGGCGGTCGTCGACAATCTTTTGGTTCTGGAATCGGAACACGGCTTCAGCAGTTTCATTGTCAACTCGCATGACCATAGAAACGAGGGCTTGTCGTTGCTTGAGCAGGTGACGGGGCGGCAGAAAAAAATCCGCTTTCAGATGTATGTGCCGGAGCAGGGGCTGCCGGTACTATTGGCGCAGTTGAGGCAGGAGTTTTCCGGCGCCGGCATTCATTACTGGGTCATGCCTGTCATTGAAAACGGCTTTATTTAGAGCAATTATCGATATGATAAATCAACTCACCATGCCCTGATACCTGGTTCAGGCAATGACCAGCGAAAGTTTCAAGCTAATGAGTGCCTGAACTTTTTCAGGCATTTAGGATATGTCTCTACGCAATAAGTAAATGTTCTGGCTCAGCACCAATTTTGAGTGGCGGGTTTTGGCACTTATGCAAAGCTTTGCATAAGTGCCATTATGTATAGTAATGGACTATTTGCAGTCGATCGCGCTAAGCCACGAGTGACCGAACCTGCAGGTCAAATTACTTCACATAATTTTCGATTTCAGGAACAACATTGTTTTTTCAGATTATCGAGCTATCATTAACAGACGTGCCGGTCACAACCAATTTGTAATCAAAGAAAGGGCCCTGTAGAAACCTCAGTAACACGGTATGAAGACTTTTTAGGTGAAATAGCGTTCCTGGTCCCTTTGCTTCCGTACTTAAAATCGTTGAAATTATGTAAAGCTCGTAGGCAAGGTCTGGACGTGGAAGCCAGACCACAACTCGCTCGCGGCAACACCGCTATACATAAAAGGAAACTTTACATAATGGCCGAACTACACCAGTCAATCGACAGGCAAAAATCGACTTTTAAGAGACTGATAGAAACCGGAGAACATTCCAGAGCTAATTGCTTAGAATCTGGTTATCAGGGGTGATATATAGAAACCATTTAATCACTTTTTAGGTTTTAAGCTACATCAGAAAAAGGAGAAATTATGCTGCATATTGATCAAAATGGGCGCGTCTTAAACAAGAAGAAACTTGGCCATTAGTTTAGCTGTTCAAAAAAAGCCCATGTCTCACATTTCAGGAATTATCGTGCATCAGACGGGAGGTGCTACTGCGCAATCTGCGTTTAATAGTTATAAGGCAGGAGGTTCCGGTGCGCATTTTCTTATCGATAAAGATGGAACAATTTATCAAACTGCATCCTTGAATTATCAAACTTGGCATGTCGGAAAATTACAAGCACGTTGTCTTGTAAATATGGCATGCGCTCCGATAGAACTTGAGGCGCTTAAGAAATTTAACCCAACCTCTGAGCATCGCAGAGAAATAGCTAAAAAAGTACCGAACCGTTATCCGGCCAATCAAGACAGTATAGGTATTGAGCTTGTAGGTGAAGCATTGCCTAAAACGGTACCTGAAGAAAAACGAGTATACGAAACAGTCACAAAAGAACAAAATGCTTCTCTTAAATGGCTAATCGATCAGTTGAGGTTTAATTTTAAAATACCTTTGACTGAAGTCTTTCGTCATCCGGTTGTTTCAAGAAAAAATCCAACTGAAGCGGCAACTGCGAGGTGGTGAAAAATGAATAAAGCTATATCAATTCTCTTTTTTTCGTTAGCGTTTGCTTCTTGTGCATCCACATATACAAGTGAAGATATCGAGCCACGCACATATCCACTTCAATTAAGCAAGATAGTAAATATTCGTATTACCAATTCGGGAATGACATCTCCTGCTATAGATGATCCTAAAAAATACAATTGTAGTAATTTTGTTTTATCTGCAAAAGAAGTTAATGACTTCTTCAACGATACGATGATGGTTCATGAGAATGACTACAGACATATGCTTGATTGGTCTCCATGTTATGTAGAAGGGAGTATGGATTTTTCAGATGGCACATCTGCAGTTTGGGCCATTCACCAATTTAAAGCGGGGTCCATCGTTTTGGATAGCGGTAAAACTGTTTATTTATATTGCCCTAATTGTAAGGCTGATGCATTTGTCTCACAATGACGGAGAACAAACCTAACACTCGCGTAAACTCGGACAGACAAAAGTGGGGCGGCTAAAGCGTAGCGGAAGCCGCCCCACTTTTGTCTGCCGGTTACGCCTGGCGTTAGGAGTCTTATTGGGTGAAACTGATACTACGCCTGAAATTTTTATAGATACCGTAGCCTCGCCCGAAAACATAAGAAATGGGCCAAGGATTCAATTTTGAATTCTGAGTATTACTTTTCTTCGCTCGAAGCTTTTAATAATCTATTCGCCTGTCGGCCGGTTATTTGACTGAATGAAACTAAAGAAGAATTAACCAAGTACTACGAAGATGTGATTTTCAGACAAACTCCACATTGGAACCGACAACAGTGCAGAAGAGAGGCCAGAGAGCGATCCCAGGAACGTAATAATTTACTGGAAATGCATCCAATCTATGGCGAGATAGTTACACCAAGGGAGTGCTTTGCTGATCGGCAACATGCAGCAATTCGTATGCGGACGCCCATAAGGGAAAGGAATATATCGGAAGTCTTTCACCAGCCCGCTAGAAACCTCTACAATAAGCCTTAGAACATTTTTTGAAAGCTGCAAATGACCACAAAAGAGAACCAGATCGAGCAAAGCTTAATTAATAAGTTGACCGATCTCAAATACACCCATCGTAGTAATATCCGGGATCGAGAGGCGCTAGAGCAAAACTTCCGCAAAAAATTCGAGACACTTAATCGAGTCAACCTAACCGATTCCGAATTCGCCCGCCTGCGCGACGAAATCGTCACCGCCGACGTTTTCACCGCCGCCAAAACCCTACGCGAGCGTAACACCTTCATACGCGAAGACGGCACGCCCCTACAATACACCCTGGTCAACATCAAAGACTGGTGCAAAAACGACTTTGAAGTCGTCAACCAGTTGCGCATCAACACCGATAACAGCCACCACCGTTATGACGTGATTCTGCTCATCAACGGCGTCCCCGTGGTGCAGATTGAGCTGAAAACACTCCAGGTCAGCCCGCGCCGCGCCATGGAGCAAATCGTTGAATACAAAAACGACCCCGGCAACGGCTACACCCATACGCTGCTGTGTTTTATGCAGCTGTTTATTGTCAGCAATGAACGCAATACCTACTACTTTGCCAACAACCACCACCAGCACTTCAGCTTTAACGCCGACGAGCGCTTTTTGCCCATCTACCAACTGGCGGATGAAGGCAACAACAAAATCGCCCACTTACACGATTTTGCCGATACATTTCTGGCCAAATGCACGCTAGGCCAAATGATCAGCCGCTACATGGTCCTGGTGGCCAGCGAGCAAAAGCTGATGATCATGCGCCCGTACCAAATCTATGCGGTCAAGGCCATTGTCGACTGCATCCATGAAAACCGGGGCAATGGCTACATCTGGCACACCACCGGCAGCGGCAAAACCCTCACCTCGTTCAAAGCTTCCACGCTGCTCAAGGACAACCCGGACATTGAAAAATGCCTGTTCGTGGTAGACCGCAAAGACCTCGACCGCCAAACCCGCGAGGAATTCAACAAATTCCAGGAAGGCTGCGTGGAAGAAAACACCAACACCGAAACCCTGGTGCGGCGCATGCTATCGGAAGACTACGCCGACAAGGTGATCGTCACCACCATTCAAAAGCTCGGCCTGGCGCTCGATGAAAACAGCCAGCGTAACCAAAGCAATAAACAAAAAGGCAAGCTCACCTACAAACAACGACTGGAGCCGCTGCGCGACAAGCGCGTGGTGTTCATCTTCGACGAATGCCACCGTTCGCAATTCGGCGAAAACCACAAGGCGATCAAAGAATTTTTTCCAAAAGCGCAACTGTTTGGCTTTACCGGCACGCCGATTTTTGGCGATAACGCCAGCTACACACAAATCGACGGCACCGTGGGCTCTTTCAAAACCACCAAAGATATATTCGAAAAAGAACTGCACGCCTATACCATCAGCCACGCCATCGAAGACAAAAACGTGCTGAGCTTTCACATCGATTATTTCGGAAAAGATAATAAAGCCGAAGGCGCAAGCAAATCTAAATCGGGCCCCAAAACCGGCATAGCCCCACCACCAGAGGCCGTCGTAAAGGAAATATTAAAGAAACACGATGCCGCCACCAACTCGCGCCGCTTTAACGCCATTCTGGCAACGGCATCCATTAATAACGCCATTGAATACTACGGCGTATTTAAAACCATCCAGGCACAAAAGCTGGCGGAAGACGACAGCTTTCAACCGCTGAACATCGCCTGCGTGTTCTCGCCGCCTGCGCAGGGGCTGGCGAAAGACAGCGACAATCAAAACGGCAAAAACGTTGCAGACATCAAACAGCTGCAAGAGGACTTGCCGCAGGAAAAGGCCGACAACCAGGAAGCGCCGGAACAGAAAAAAGCCGCGTTAATGGCCATTATTGCCGACTATAACCGCCAGTACGGCGCCAACCACAGCATTAACGAATTCGACCTCTACTATCAGGATGTGCAGCAGCGCATCAAAGACCACAAGTATTCCAACCGGGACTACCCGCACAAGAACAAAATCGACATCGTCATCGTGGTGGATATGCTGCTCACCGGCTTTGATTCCAAATACCTCAACACTCTGTACGTGGATAAAAACCTCAAATACCACGGTTTGATTCAGGCCTTCTCGCGCACCAACCGCGTGCTGAACGACACCAAACCCTGGGGCAATGTGCTGGATTTTCGCGGGCAGGAAAAAGAAGTCGATGACGCCATCGCGCTGTTTTCCGGCCAATCGACAGAACAAGCCAAAGAAATCTGGCTGGTGGACCCGGCCCCGGTCGTCATCGATAAACTCAAAGATGCCGTGGTCAAACTCGATACCTTTATGCAATCCAAAGGTCTGGACTGCGCGCCGGAGCAGGTCGCTAACCTGAAAGGCGATGACGCCCGCGCCGAATTTATCAACCATTTTAAAGAAGTGCAGCGCCTGAAGACCCAGCTCGATCAATACACCGATTTAAGCGAGGACAGTAAAAGCCATGTCGAGCAACTGCTTCCCGAAGACACCCTGCGCGCCTTTAAGGGCATGTATCTGGAAACCGCCCAACGCCTGAAAGCCCAACAAGGTAAGGGCGGCGACGCTGACGAAAAAGTCCAGCAACTGGATTTTGAATTTGTACTGTTTGCCTCGGCGGTGATCGATTACGACTACATCATGGCCTTAATCGCCAAATCCACGCAAAAAACCGGCAAACAAAAAATGACCCGCCAGCAACTGATCGACCTGATCAGTTCCAGCGCCAATTTGCTGGACGAGCGCGACGACATCATCTCCTACATCAACAGCCTGCCAGCGGGCCAAAGCCTCAACGAAAAAGCAATACGCGACGGCTACCAGGCTTTTAAAGCGGCCAAAGCCGCCAACGACCTGGCTGTCATCGCGGAAAAACACGGCCTGGAGCCGGGAGCTCTGCAAGCCTTTGTGGATGCCATTATGAGCCGCATGATTTTCGATGGCGAACAATTAACAGACCTGCTCGAACCACTGGAGTTGGGTTGGAAAGAACGAAGAATAAAAGAGCTGGCCCTGATGGAAGACCTGGCGCCTATGTTGAACAAACTTGCCCAGGGGCGTGAAATTTCGGGATTGGCAGCGTATGAGTAAGCAAACGAAAAGGGCTTTAGTGCCTGAGTTGCGGTTTCCTGAATTTCTGGATGCGAGGGAGTGGGAAGTAAAGCGACTGGGGAGCATAGGCTCTTTTGTAAGAGGGCTAACTTATAGTGCGGCCGATGTGTCAGAAAGAGGCCTCTTGGTTTTGAGATCTAGCAATATTCAAGAGGGTAGTCTCGTGCTGGATAAGGATCTGGTTTTTGTGTCGAAATCTTGTCCGAATGAACTTGCATTACATAGAGGCGACATTGTTATTTGTATGTCAAACGGAAGCAAAGCCCTAGTAGGTAAGAATGCTGAGTATGTTGGCAACTACCCGAACCCTATAACGATTGGTGCATTCTGTTCTTTCTTTCGTCCTCGAAGCCAATTTGCCAAGTACATCTTCCAGACTGACAGGTATCTGAGTTTTGTTTCTTTTTCTATTGGCGGTGGCAACATCAACAACCTTAAGAATTCCGACTTAGAAGAATTCACTGCGACAGTTCCCAAAGATGTTGGAGAACAACAAAAAATTGCCGATTGCCTGTCTTCCCTCGACGAATTGATCACCTCACAAACCCAAAAGCTAGCCGCACTTAAAGCCCATAAAAAAGGCCTGATGCAGCAGCTATTCCCCGCCGAAGGCGAAACCGTCCCCAAACTGCGCTTTCCTGAGTTTCGGAATGATGGAAAGTGGAAGGAATATTTATTAGGAAAACTTATAAAGGTAAATTCTGGAAAAGGCTTTAAAGCTTCAGAATATTCCAAAATAGGAATCCGCTTGCTTCAAATTGAGAATGTTGGATATGGCGCAGTAAAGTGGAATGACAAAATCATTTTCCTTCCGCAAAGTTATTCTGTTGAATACCCTGAGCTAGTCCTGCATGAGGGAAATATAGTTCTTGCGTTGAATCGACCCGTTACTAACAACGAACTAAAAATTGCTCGACTTCGAAAAGAAGACGAACCTTCATTACTATATCAACGCGTTGGAAAGCTTGAATTACTCTCTGATGCTGTAAATGAAGATTTTTGTTTTCATTTGTGTCGAACATTTATAAAAGACTTTGTAGAGAAACAATCAATTGGCAGTGATCAGCCTTTTATTTCTATAAAAGATTTATATGCTCAAAAAATTTTTATTCCATCACCATTAGAACAACAAAAAATCGCCGATTGCCTGTCTTCCCTCGACGAACTGATCAGCGCACAAACCCAAAAACTAGCCGCACTCAAAGCCCATAAAAAAGGCCTGATGCAGCAGCTATTCCCCGCTGTTGAGCAAAATAATGAGAAGGATCTTTAACATATGAATTTGGCAGATATCGCAAACCAACTTAAAGAACTAAATGAAAACATTGTTCTTATTTACGCCTTTAATGCCACAGGCAAAACAAGGCTATCAGTAGCATATAAAGACGCAACCAAAGATCCTGAAAGCGGCAAACATGAAGGGGTTTATTACAATGCTTTCAGTGAAGACCTTTTTGTTTGGGATAATGACGACGAGAACGGTGGCAGTAATATTAATCTAACCGTTAGATATAGCAGCTTAAACCAGTTTCATAGCCTATTGAATGAAGAGGCTATTCGAGAAAAGCTTGCACCTTATAATCCAAAATATAACTTCTATTTCAATCCGCACGAAGATGCCGAAAGGGGCATTGAGTCGGTGTCATTTTTCATTGAGAGTGACGAAAATACGTCAATAAAAATCTCTAGAGGGGAAGAACGTATTTTTGTCTGGAGTTTTTTTCTGGCGCTCTTTGATGTTGAAGGATGGGCAGACCAGCAAGACGCGCATTTTTTCATTGATGACCCGGTATCTAGCCTGGATGACCATAATATATTTGTGACCGCCGATACTATATTTCAGTTGATCGAAAGCCAATATCTAAAGAAAAGAATTATTATTACCACACATCACATTGGCCTGTTTTCCATATTGGCAGATCGACTGAAAAAAGGTGAGAAAAGTAGTCGATATAGAAACTTAACTAGGTTGTTTATTTTGAGCAATCGAGACAACGAACTGGTACTCGTTACCCCCAATAACAACGTATTCCTATATCACTTGCACTTGCTGCAAACTTTAGAAAATGCAAGTCACGAACAGCTTTACTCCTATCACTTTGCACTGCTACGACAGGCACTTGAAAACATTGGCTCGTTTTTAGGCAAGGGAAATATTGGCTACACCTTGACACAAATCGGTGTTGAAGATGTTGAGAATGCAGTGAACATCATTAATTCACTCTCTCACAAGGATGCTTATTATTTTCAATCCGAATTAATGGCTCCAAGTGTAGAAGAAATCTTCAGAGATATTTTTAGAAAGCTCATTGAAAAATATCAATTCGTATTACATGCAGGTTAAATATGACCGAAAAATCGCCTAAAACCACCGGCAGCGCCCCGCCTGAATTATTAGCGGCCTTGCGCGGCTTGATTAGCCAAGCCCGCCAGCAGGCACTGCGTAGCGTGGATGTGGTGCAGGTACGAACCTATTGGCGTATCGGCAGGCACATTGTGGAATTTGAGCAAGGCGGACACAACCGTGCCGCCTATGGCAAGCAGTTGTTAAGCCGTTTGGCGGAATCGCTGCCTCATGAGTTTGACAAGGGCTTCGATGCTTCTAACCTGCGTTATATGCGCCTGTTTTATCAAGCGTTTTCAAATTGTGACGCACTGCGCCACGAATTGAGCTGGACAAAATGGAACGCAGTGCGTTCCGAATTGAGATGAGCACATTATCACCCGATTCCGAACAAGAAAAAACCATGACCGAACAAGAACTCAATAGACTGGGCAGCACACTCTGGGGTATCGCCGACCAGCTGCGCGGCGCGATGAATGCGGACGATTTTCGCGACTATATGCTGTCGTTTCTGTTTTTGCGTTATCTGTCCGATAACTATGAAGCCGCTGTAAAAAAAGAGCTGGGATCAGATTACCCAGATGTATACCCGGATGTTATGAAAACAATTGGCGCGATGTCGCCACTTCAAATTTGGTATGAAGAAAACAGAAACGATGTGGCGGAATTTGAAAAACAAATGCGCCGCAAAGTGCATTATGTGATTGAGCCGCAATATCTGTGGGGCAGCATTGCCGAACTGGCTAGAACTCAAAACGACGAATTGCTGCACACCTTGGAAAGCGGCTTCAAATACATTGAAAATCAAAGCTTTGAGAGCACCTTTCAGGGCCTGTTCTCGGAAATTAACCTCAACTCCGAAAAGCTCGGTAAAAAATATGCCGACCGCAACGCCAAGCTGTGTACCATCATCAGCAAAATCGCTGAAGGCATCGCCAAGTTTTCTACCAACAGCGATATTCTGGGCGATGCCTATGAATACCTGATCGGCCAGTTTGCCGCAGGCTCGGGCAAAAAAGCCGGCGAGTTTTATACGCCGCAGCAGATTTCCACCATTCTTTCCGAAATCGTCACCCTTGATAGCCAGGAACCGGCCACCGGCAAAAAGAAAAAACTCGATAAGGTGCTGGATTTTGCCTGCGGCTCCGGCTCGCTGTTGTTGAATGTGCGCAAGCAGCTTGGCCCGCATGGCATTGGCAAAATCTACGGCCAGGAAAAAAACATCACCACCTACAACCTGGCGCGCATGAACATGCTGCTGCACGGCGTGAAAGATTCCGAATTCGAAATCCACCACGGCGATTCCTTGCTGAACGATTGGGCTATTCTGAACGAAATGAATCCCGCCAAAAAGCTGGAGTGCGATGCCGTGGTCGCCAACCCGCCGTTTAGCTACCGCTGGGAGCCGACCGAAACCTTAAGCGAAGACTTCCGTTTTAAAAGCTATGGCCTTGCCCCAAAATCCGCTGCCGACTTTGCCTTCCTGCTGCACGGTTTCCACTTTTTAAGCGATCAAGGCACCATGGCCATCATTCTGCCGCATGGGGTTTTGTTCCGGGGCGGTGCCGAGGAACGTATTCGTACCAAGCTATTAAAAGACGGCCATATCGATACCGTGATTGGCCTGCCCGCCAACCTGTTTTTCTCGACCGGTATTCCTGTGTGTGTTCTGGTGTTGAAAAAATGCAAAAAGCCGGACGACGTGCTGTTTGTCAACGCCAGCGAACACTTTGAAAAAGGCAAACGCCAAAACCGCCTGCTGCCTGAGCATATCGACAAAATTGTAGATACTTACCAATTCCGCAAGGAAGAAGAGCGCTATTCCCGTCGCGTTTCAATGGAAGAAATTGAGAAAAACGATTTCAACCTGAATATCTCGCGTTATGTCAGTACCGCCAAAGCAGAAACCCAAATTAACTTGCAGGCGGTCAATGACGAGTTGGTGAAATTAGAGGAAAACATTGTCAAAAGCACTAACAGGCATAACCAATTTCTCATGGAGCTGGGGTTGGCACCTTTGCCTTGAGCCTATACAGTGGAAGCGGCTCTATTTTCACCGCAAGCAATAGGTCAAGAAACGCAGGCGCTGTATAAAAGGGCGCTACGGTGAGTTTTTGCGTTGAACGACAGCTTTCGGTTTTTCAGTCGCCATACACTGAAAACCGTGAATCTCGCAAAGTGACATCATCTGGAAGTGATTGAAAATATTTCACATCTATTATTCAGCGGCAAAAAAAGCTTTCACAGAAAACTTGACTGAGCCTTATTCCGGCTCCCGGCTTTATTGGGAGAGCAGCGCTTTTAACAACGGCTCCAGATGATGCTGTTGCCGTTGCCTGGTCAACCGGTTGGCGATCAGGATGCTTTTTAATTCCGCCAGCGCCTGCTCAAATACATCATTGACGACCAGATAATCAAACTCATCATAATGGCTTATTTCGGCAACGGCATCGCGCATGCGGCGCGCGATGATCTGCTCATCGTCCTGGCCGCGGCTTCGAAGGCGCTGCTGCAGGATATCGGTTGAAGGCGGCAGAATGAAAATGGACAGGCTGTCCGGCAGCAGTTTTTTTATCTGCTGGGCGCCCTGCCAGTCGATTTCCAGAATCACATCCAGGCCCAGGCTCAGGTTTTCCTCCACGGTTTGCCGCGCGGTGCCGTAGAAATTATCAAACACCTGGGCATGCTCAAGAAATGCCTGCCGCTCCAGCATGGCCTGAAAATCCGCCACCGGAACAAAGTAGTAATCCCGGCCATGTTCCTCGCCGGGGCGCATAGGGCGCGTCGTGTGAGAGGTCGATACGGTCAGACTGTCGAGTTCGGCGATCAGTTGCCTGACCAGGCTGGTTTTGCCGGCTCCGGACGGTGCGGAAATAATGTAAAGTTTTCCGTGATTCATGGTATTTTTTATTAATAGAAATATTGGACTGATGCGAAAAACTCAGGGCGTTTTATTCAACATTCTGTATCTGCTCGCGCATCTGCTCAATCAGCACTTTCAACTCGATGGCGATCTGCGTCATTTCCTTGTCGGCCGATTTGGACCCCAGGGTATTGGCCTCGCGGTTTAATTCCTGCATCAGAAAGTCCAGTCGCCTGCCGACGGGCTCTTTTTGCTTGAGCACCCTCAGCACTTCGGCAATATGGGTTTCCAGCCGGTCCAGTTCTTCGGAGATATCCAGTTTTTGCGCCAGAAACACCAGTTCCTGTTCCAGGCGATCGAAGTCGGGCTCGGCGACCAGTTCAGCGATCCGGTCTTTCAACTTGTTACGAAGCTGAGCCAGAACTTCCGGCAGGCGTTTGCCGGCCGCAACGACAAATTCCTGCATTTTCAGGCAGCGCTCCGCGATCAGTTCGCCGAGCTGGGCGCCTTCCCGCTCCCTGACTTCCAGCAATTGGTTCAGTGTCTGATCGACCAGCGACGATACGCCCAGCTTAAGCTGCTCCCTGTCATTGTCGGACTCTTGCTGTACGCCGGGAAAAGCCAGCACGTCCAGTGCCGAGAATGACAGCGGGGCCATCATCTGCTGTTCGATTTCATTGGCGGCCGCCAGCAATGCCGCGACAGCATCGCGGTTAATCATGAGAGTTTGACCCTCTTTAGCCTGTTTTTTGCAATTTATGATACATTCCACCTTGCCGCGTTTAATTTTGGCCGCGATGAGGGCGCGCAGATCGGACTCGATAAAGCGCAAGCGATCCGGCAATTTGAATGTGATATCGCAGTAGCGGTGATTGACCGTGCGCAATTCACAGCTGAGGGTCAGGTTGCCGATTTCTGCTTCATTACCGGCAAAAGCGGTCATACTTCTAATCATTTTTCACCTATACTTGCAGGGTCTTAGCCCGATAGAATTTTTGCAATGGCCGAATACTACGACCCCGACACCTATCCGAAGCAGTGGAACTATCTTCAAACCGGCACTATTATAGACCAGTATATAATCGAGCGGGAATTGGCGCACGGCGGATTCAGCTCGGTCTACCTGGCCAGGCAAATCAGCGATCAGGTTCAGGTGGCGATCAAGGAATATCTGCCGCGCAAGCTGGCGCATAGAACCTGGAACAACATGGTCGTCGCCAACAATGAAGAAGACCAGCCCCTGTTCCGGCGCGGCCGAGCCTTGTTCTTTGAAGAAGCCAAGGTTCTGGCGAAGCTGAAGCATCCCAATATCGTTGAGGTCATCAATTTTTTTGAAGCCAACGCCACGGTTTACATGGTCATGACTTATGACTATGGCCTGACGCTCAATAAGTTCCTGAAACATAAAGCCCAGCCTGTTACCGAAAAATTCCTGCTGGCTTTATTCACTTCACTGCTGAACGGCATCAACCACATGCATGAGCATCATTTGCTTCACCTGGACATCAAGCCTGCCAATATTCTTGTGCGCCCCGGCAATGATGCATTGCTGCTCGATTTCGGCGCCATCCAGAGTTATCCGCTCAAACGATTGAGCAAGCAAGGCAAGGTGCTGACTAAAGGTTTCTCTCCCATAGAACAGCATGACCTGAGCGCGCCCTTAGGCCCCTGGACGGATATTTATGCCGTGGGCGCCAGCATGCGCGCCTGTCTTGAATATAAGCCATTGATTCCCGCAACGGAGAGAGTGCATCAGGATGCCCTCGTGCCCGCTGTTAAAGCCTTTAAAAACAAATTTCCGGAACCGCTGTTGAAAGCAATAGACTGGGCCATGGAAGTGCGGCCGGAAAAGCGCCCGCATTCGGTTGCCCAGCTGCAGCAGGCGCTTGCCGCGGGAAAATGAACGCGCGCTTCATGCCTATAAATTGGCCCCGTACGACCCGCATTCGGGTATACTGTGCGGTTTTATTTTAGTGGAACAGATAATGAGACCTAGCGGACGTAACCCGGATCAACTGCGAGACATAAAATTCACCTGCGGCTTTACAAAACATGCGGAAGGATCTGTTCTGGTTGAATTTGGCGACACGCGCGTGCTGTGCACGGCCAGTGTCGAAAACCATGTGCCGCGTTTTCTGAAAGGCAAGGGCGAAGGCTGGGTGACCGCGGAATACGGCATGCTGCCGCGCTCGACGCACAGCCGTATCGGGCGGGAAGCCAGCAGCGGCAGGCAAGGCGGCCGCACGCTGGAAATCCAGCGCCTGATCGGCCGCTCACTGCGCGCGGCAGTGGATTTGAGAGCCCTGGGCGAAAACACCATCACGATAGACTGCGATGTGCTGCAGGCGGACGGCGGCACGCGCACGGCATCGATCACGGGCGGCTTCGTCGCCTTGTCGCTGGCCGTGCAGAAAATGCTCAAACGCAGGCAAATAAAAGTTAATCCGCTGCACGGGCAGGTCGCTTCCGTCTCTGTCGGCATCTACAATGGCGTGCCGGTGCTGGATCTGGATTATGCCGAGGACAGCAACGCCGAGACCGATATGAATGTCGTCATGAATGACGCCGCCGCTTTTATCGAAGTGCAGGGGACGGCCGAGGGCCATGCCTTCAGAAAGGACGAACTGGACGCGATGCTGGAACTGGCCGGTTACGGCATCAGGCAGCTGATAAAAAAACAGCGCGAAGCAATAGAAGACTTTATATGAGCGTGAACCCATCACGACAAATCGTGCTCGCCAGTAGCAATGCCGGCAAGATCCGGGAAATCCAGGCCCTGCTTGCCGGCTACACGATCGTGCCGCAATCCGCGTTCAATGTTGTCGAATGCGAAGAAACCGGCCTCACCTTTGTGGAAAATGCGATCCTGAAAGCCCGAAATGCGGCGCGCCAGAGCCAGCTGCCGGCCATTGCCGACGATTCCGGCCTGGTCGTCGATGCTCTCGACGGTGCGCCCGGCGTTTTCTCGGCCCGATATGCAGGCATCGGCGCCAGCGATCAGGACAACATCGAAAAACTGCTGCGCGAATTGCAGGACGTGCCCGATCAGCAGCGCAGCGCGCGCTTTATCTGCGTCATGGTGTTCATGGCGCATGCCGATGATCCCTGCCCGATCATCGCCCAAGGCATCTGGGAAGGCCGTATTTTGACGCATGCCGTCGGTGAAAACGGCTTCGGCTATGATCCGGTGTTCTGGGTGCCGGAGCAGGACTGCGCATCGGCCGAACTGGCGCCGAGCGTCAAGAATTCGCTGAGCCACAGAGGCAAGGCGCTGAAGGATTTGATAGCAGGCCTTACCAAGGGTTCGGTTAAAAAATAACTTTCCGATTCGTCGATGAAATCATGTAGGGGCGACTTTACTTGTGCTCCTTGCGGGTATTCGCCCTGGGCGGCTACCCAAAGGGCACAAGTAAAGTCGCCCCTGCACCTGTTGCCCGTCAAAGTTCAGGGAAGTTATTTCTCACCTTATCCTTATGTAACCCTGTGGGGCGACTTCGCCTAAAGCGCCTACTGTTGGCAGTCGCCTTGGGCGAATGAATTCGCCCCTACAGTTCACTTTCTAAACCCGTTTCAATTCAACTGATGCGTAACATCAGTTATTTCACGCTTTATCCAAGCTGCATGGTTAGGGAAGCATGTCCGGGTTATCGGACCGGACAGTCATTCAGCAAGCCATGCTTCAATCGATAACCCCACGGCGGCTTCGCCTGCCAACAGCAGGCGCTCTTTGTGTCTGAATGAACGACTGCCGAGTGACTCAACTCCTGGCCATTTGTTGCTTGGCCAACAAACGCAAGCTATCCAGCACTTGCTGCAGCACAAGGGAAGCGCTGTCGCGTGGAAAAACCATATAAGTCGGCAGCCTGAAGCGCGGACTGCCAGGGACATGAAACAATTTTTTGGCCTGGATCAAAGGCTCGGCCATGCGAACGGGCAGAAAACAGGAGCCGCCGTTGCTGATGATCAACTGCACCCCCAGCCAGCCGATATTCACCATTTGAGACGGGCTTTCCAGGTCGGGATAATGGCTATTGTGCAGTGCGTAAAAGGCCGGTCCCCAATCCACGTAAATGTAGTCGTCATTCGGCCAGGGCCTGTCGGGGTCGGTGGTCAGCAGCGCCAGCGTTTCATCGAACAGGTGTTCGATCTGAAGGCCGGGGCTGTGGTGCGGCGTGTACATGATGGCGACATCCATCCGGCCTTCGATGAGTGCCCGCATCAAGTCTTCTTCAAAACCGATCTGGCTGCGGATGGATATGTCCGGCGCCTGCCTGCGCATGTCCCCGACCCATCGGGGCAGCAGTTCTTCCCATAAGGCGATCCGCGTACCCACGGTAATGCTGGCGCGAAAGCGGCTGGGCAACCCGATATCATGCCGCGCCTGTTCCAGCGTCAGCAGCAGGGATTTGGCATGGCGCAAAAAGCGCTGCCCCGGAGGCGTCAGTGCGGCGCCGGAGCGATTGCGCACGAACAGGGTGACGCCGAGATAAGACTCCAGCCGCTGTATGCGCGTACTCACGGTCGATTGGGTGACGTACAGCCGGTTGGCCGCTTCCAGAAAGCTGCCGTTGGCGACGACGCTTAAAAAGGTTCTGATCTGTTCTATGTCCATCTGCTTAATATCGGATATATCGATATTAATGTCCAATAAAAATCGTTTGTCTTATATAAAAAGAAATTTTTATAGTATTCGTATGAACATGAATCGATCATTCGCCTTCCCGTCTTCAGCGCTGGCCAGCCTGGAAACCAAACACACAGTCCTACTGAAAAAAAGGCTGCCGGCGCTCGATGAATTTATGCCAATGCGGCCGGGCAGCGTCAAGCGCCGAATCCTCGCGGATTGCGCGCGAAAGGCGTCCGGCTGGTACATACCTTCAACAACCGGCAGGTTAAACCCATGACTCTCATCTACGCCGAACGCCTGCGCGGCTGGCGCTTCATCCTGTTTAATGTCGTGCTGGGCCTGGGGCACATGATCGTGCTGTTCAATGTCGGCTGCTATATCGCACTGCTGCCCCATGTCGCCGGCGATCTGGGCGGGGTGTTGCCGAGTTTTGCCACCTGGGGCCAGACCTATTTCATCATTGCCCTGGCGCTGGCCTTTCCCGGCGCGCGATGCCTGTCGGGCCTGTTCGGCGATTATCGCCTGTTCAGCGCGGCATTTGTCGTGTATGCCCTGGCCTCCTATCTGTGCGCCATCAGCCAGAGCTTATGGCTGTTCGTGCCGGCGCGCATCCTGCTCGGATTCTCGGGCGGGATTACGCTCTATGTCGGGCAGTCCCTGCTGTTGAAGGAATACCCCGATCATCTGAAACTGTTGGGCTTGGGAGTATGGGGCCTGGTCACGCTGATGCCTTTTACCATCAGCTTTCCCATAGGCGGCATGATCGCGGACGAACTGGGCTGGCGTTATCTGTTCTACCTGAATATCGTCTTCGCCCTGGCCATCGCCGGCATCAGCGGCTCATTACTTGCCGGAAGGGGATTCGAGCGCAACTTTACCCGCTTCGACGATATCGGTTTTGTGCTCATGGCCTTGATTCTCGGCAGCGTGCAGACCTTTTTGAATCAGGGCAACGATTTTGACTGGCTGGATTCGCCTTTTCTGTGCAGCATGCTGCTCGTCCTGGCCGTGGCGTTGCCCTGCTTCATCATCTGGGAATTCGATGAACCCTATCCGGTATTCGACCTGCGCCTTTTCACGCACCGTAACTTTACGATCGGCGCGATTTGCCTCGCCGTGGGATTTCTTTCAATCCAGGGGCTGCTTTCCGTGTTCATCGTTCAGCTTCAAGTATTGCTGGGGTATTCCTCGTTTCTGGCCGGCATGGTCTACCTGCCCATGATCCTGCTGGCGGTGCCGGTGACCCTGGCAATGCACAAGCTGCCCGACAGGCTGGACGCCCGCCTGCTGGCATGCCTCAATCTCCTCGGTTTTTCCTTTACCTTTTATTGGCTGGGCCTGTTCGACGACCCCGGCTCATTCGATCAGATTTTTTGGCCCATGCTGCTGCTCGGCTTTTTTCTGGGCTCGTTCTTCACCCCGCTGACCAGGCTGACTCTGCACGGACTGCATGGCGACCGGGAGATGCGCGCGGCCGAAGAGGCGGGGCTTCTGCGGATTGTCGCCGGCGCAATCGGCATCACCTGGCAGGGCGTCGTGCTGTTTCGGCGCATCCCCTTTCATCAGCTTCATTTCTCGGAACAATTCGGGGGGCGGCGGTTCGCTTCCATTGATGTGCTGGAAGGGTTCGCTTCGAACCTGCAGGCTTCCGGCCTCGATACCGTCATGGTCAAGGGCAAACTCCTCAACGTCATCCGGCGGCATGCCACCCTGCTGGCGTTAAACGATGCCTTTTTGCTGACCAGCTACCTGTTTATCGGCTTGGCCGGCCTGGTATGGCTGGCCTATCCCACCTATCAGCCGCTGCATCCGACTTTGCAGCAGGAACTGGGCGATATCCGGGCGGAAACGCTCATGGAGGAGCCATGAGCCGCCGGTCCGTCGCAAAGCAATCGCCTAGGTGGGGACTCTCCGCCGGGCTTGCGCTTTTGATGGCCGGTTGTGCCTGGATACCTGAAGGCGATAAGCCTGCCGAGTTCCTGAAGCCGCCGTCGCTGGAACACGCGCTATCCCATGCGGCTCATGGCGAGCCGCTTGCTCCCGAGGCGCGTTGGCCGCCTGAGCGCTGGTGGTGGGAATTCGGCAGCCCGGAACTCAACGGCCTCATGGCTACCGCCCTGGAAAAGAATATCAGCCTTAAGGTGGCGGCCGCGCGGCTGCGTCAGGCGCATGCCATGACGCGCGTGGAGGGCGCAAGACTGCTGCCGTTCCTGGATGCCGAGGTGGAATTGGCGAACGAGCGCATTTCAGAGAATGGCGTTTTTGCCGTGCTCAACCGCGAAGAGGCGGCGGGCGCGAACATCGTCTTCGGCAGGATTACGCCTTTGAGCTTACGCTATGAATTCGATTTCTGGGGGAAAAACCGGGCCGCGCTGGAAGCGGCGCTGGGCGAGGAGTCGGCCGAGGAAGCGGAGCATGCCGAAGTCCTGCTTCAGTTGACTACCTCGATTGCGCGGGCCTATATGCATGGACTGGCGCTGCGGCACCAACTCGACCTGTTGCATGACATGATCGAGTTGCGGCGCGACCTGCTCGATATGGATGAAACCCGGCTGCGGCTGGGCCTGGATTCCGCCGATCCGGTGCAGCAATCGGCCATTGAATTGGAACAACTGAACAAGCGCGAAGCGGGCATAAGGGACCTGTTGGATCTGCAGCGGAATTTGTTGGCCCGGCTGATTGGCAGCGGACCCGATTCGACACAACGCCTGTTCACTGACGCGGCGATCAGCCCGGAAGGCATGCGCTTGCCGGCGCAACTGCCGCTGGAGCTGCTCAGCCAGCGCCCGGATCTTGCCGCCGCGCTGCACCGGGCCGAGGCAGCCGCGCAACGGATCAAGGTCAACAAGGCCAGTTTTCTGCCCACCATCGATCTGACCGCCTTCGTCGGCGTCAATGCTCTCAGGCTGACGAAGGGGGCGAGTTCCCTGGCCAATCTGCTGTTTTCCGGCTCCAGCTTCTCCTACGGCGTCGCGCCGGGGCTGCGGCTCCCCTGGTTCGAAGGCGGGCGCCTGCGAGGGGAATTATCGGCGCAGCGGGCGGAATACGATAGCGCGGTGGAACTTTACAATGATACGTTGCTGCATGCCGTGCAGGAGGTCGCCGACAGCCTGAGCCGCTGGCGGGAGACACGCGCCATGCTCGTCGCGCAAGGCCGCTTGCTATCCGCCCAGAGCGAAAAACTGGACCTCGTCCAGGAGCGTTTTCACAGCGGCCTGGATGACCGCCGGGCGTTGCTGGAGCGCGAGACGGCCGTGCTGGATCAGCAATATGTCTTGAAGGACCTGGAAGCGGAACAGCGGATCGCCATGGTGGATTTGGCGGAAGCGCTGGGCGGCGGGTACGTGAACGATTTCAAGATCAGTCCGCGCCCGCCGGAACAAACGTGGCGCTGGTGGTTGCCATGGCGGCTTTAACGGAAGCCCGGAGCGGGCGGAAACGCAAACAGCCTCGAGCTTATCCGGCACAAGCCCGAGCGATAGCTGAAAAATATATGTACCTGTTTTCGAAAATAGAATTTGGCATTGCCGATATAAAAATTTATGAGCATTCATTCCAAGATTATTCGCATTCATCCCAATATCATCCGTACCCGCCGCAATCGCTATCTGTTATCGGTTGCGCTCGTTTTGGCCGTGGGGGCCATGGCTTATGCCGGCTATTGGTGGCATTACTGCCGGTTCTGGGTGGTCAGCCGTAATGCGTTTGTCACTGGCAACCTTATTCCGGTGGAAGCGGACGCAACGGGCATCGTCACGCAGATATTGGTCGAGGAGAGCCAGTACGTGAACAAGGGCGATCTGCTGGTCCGCCTTGATGAGCATCGCGCACAGACCGCTTTGGGCCGGAGCCGGGGCGAGCTGGGACAGATCGTGCGCGAAATCGGCGCCGTTTTCGCCACGCGCCGGCAAATGTGCCAGAAACTGACTGCCCGCTCGGCCCGGCTGGCGCGGGTGCGCCACGATGTCATCCGCTTGCGGCAGGCGTTGCCGAACGGCTCGGTATCCGAGCAGGCCTTGCAAAATGCCGAGGATCAGATGACGGCCCTCGAAGCCGATATGCGGGAGGCCGAGGCGGAGCTCGAATCAGTGGACGCGAAAGTCGGCGGCACCAGCCGGATACTGCATCCGGACGTGGAAGCGGCCAAGCATAGATTCATCGCCGCCTATCTTGAATACTCGCGGCAACGCATCCATGCACCCATTTCAGGCTATGTGTCCATGCGCAAGGTACAAGTCGGGAACCGGGTTCAGCCCGGCGATCAGCTGATGACGCTCGTGCCCCTGGAGCATCTGTGGATAGAAGCGAACCTGCGGGAGACCGAGGTGGGGCGGGTGCGGCCCGGCCAATCGGCGGAGATTACCGTCGATCTTTACGGCGAGAGCCGCATCTATCATGGCACGGTGGAAGGGTTGGTGCCGGGCACGGGCAGCGTTTTTGCCTTGCTGCCGCCGGAAAACGCGGCCGGAAATTTTATTCATATCGTGGAACGCGTTCCCGTGCGTATCGGACTGCGGAAGGACGAGGTGCTGAAAAACCCCATTCGCCCCGGACTTTCCACCAAGACCGCGATCCACGTCCAGGATTCGAAGCAGCCTCTGGGCGCTTCGCTGGCGACGGTTTCTACTCAGGAGTATGCGACTGACATCTTTATCGATGAGCTTATCAAGGCGGAATCCAAGGCCCAGGAAATTATCCGGGAGAATCTGATTCAAGAAAACGACCCGCTACTAGAGCCGAATTGCGGATCCCTTAAGCCGGCAGCCGTTAAAGATGCCGGCCTTTAGCGACGATACTGATTTTATGCTTGCTGGCGCGAGCCCTGGCACCACCGGCATTGGAGAGGCGGGGGTTGCCTAATAGGCCGGCCACTTGGAGAGTTACACATGATTTTATCCATTAATCGAAAAGTCGCCTTCAGCTTAATCCTGGCGCTCGTCATTACCGTCATTGCACTATCCGATGCGGCGCTCCACTTATTGCTCGAGTTGATGCATGTTTCGTTCGAATTGTTTGAACAGACGCTTGACCTGATCGTCGAGCATACTTTCCATACGGACCGTCATAAGACGCAAGTCATTGTGTTTTATATAATGTTCTCCATCGCCTGCTATGGATTGTACAAACTGTACAAGCTGTCGCAGATGCTGCATCGCTGGTTCCGCGAATGCAGCGAGAGTCTTGCGATCAGCTGGCTACTGCTGAAGAAAGAAATTTCAGCTTACTGGCAGACTTTACCGGCAATCGGAAAAACCAAATGGCTGATGGGTTTTTCGGCGGGCGTCACCTGCATGGCCTTCTGGATCTTGATGTGATTGCGATGCATAAAGCTGACGAACCGCTGCGTTTTGTAATACTTAGCCATCTAATACCGGAAGAACCGGCCGTCGGCTAATCGGCAGTTCCGCCCCTGAGAGCTGAAGCGCAGAAAATGACTTCCGCCACATCCTTGGCGAGGACAGTTATCTATATTTTGAAAAAAGCCGCTTATAATAGCCATAATAAAAACTTGATCATGGCTGACTTGAAAAAGCTGGCCGTGAGCCGCTTCATCGGATTTAGAAAAACGCCATGCCAGACTTAGAGTCGCTGTTTCCTGTTGCCCGCCAATTCACCAAAAGCCAAGCCGTCATAGCCATACAACCGCTGGGCAATGGCCTGATCAATGACACGTTTCTGGTCACGACGGATTCATCGCCGTTCGTCCTGCAGCGCATCAACACGGCGGTTTTCCCGCAGCCGGCGCAAATTATCGAGAACCTGCACGCATTAAACGAACATCTCCTGCAGAAAAAGCCGGACTCAGTCAAATTGCAGATCCCGGACATTTTATCGACGGCCGAAGATGGCTATTGCTACGAAAAAAACGGTGATTACTGGCGGGCGCTGAGCCTTATCGATAATACGGAAAGCCTGGAAGTCATCGGCAGTACACATGATGCGGCGCAGGCAGGCTTTGCGCTGGGCCATTTCCATCGCCTGCTCAGCGATCTTGACCCCGGCATTCTGCACGATACCCTGCCCGGTTTTCACATTACGCCGGGCTACCTGAGCCGCTATGACCAGGTTTTGGCGACTGCACAGCTTTCAGAACCCGAAAGCCGCTATTGCGCCGATTTCATCGGCCGGCTCCGGCATATTGCCGGCGATCTGGAAACGGCAAAACAACAGGGTTTGCTGCCCCTGCGCGTGATACACGGCGATCCCAAGCTCAATAATTTCCTGTTCGACAAGGACAGCAAAAAGATAGTCAGCCTGATCGACCTGGATACCGTCAAGCCTGGGCTGGTGCATTACGACATCGGCGACTGCCTGCGCTCCTGCTGCCAGACGACGGACCCGGTCGGGTTCGATGCGGATTGCTGCGCCGTCATTCTGGAAAGCTATCTGGCCGAGGCCGGCGCGTTCTTTTCCGAGTCCGATTACGATTATCTGTACCCGGCCATACGGCTGATTCCTTTTGAACTGGGCCTCCGGTTTTTTACCGATCATCTGGAAGGCGACCGCTATTTCAAAGTGACGGAGCCCGGGCAAAATCTTCGGCGTGCGGTCGAACAATTCCAGCTCTGCGAGAGCATCGTGCAGCAGGAACCGGTTATCAGGCAGCTGATAGCGCGCCTGAAAAAACAGACGATGGGAGCGCGATCATGAGCGCCGCCTCGCCCGGGCAGCGCAACCTGCTTATCGGCTGCGGCCTGGTGCTGCTCGGCGCCCTGGGCTTTTCCGCCAAGGCCATTTTTATCAAACTGGCTTACGCGGCCGGCGGGCAAATTGATGCAATCAGCCTGATGACTTTGCGCATGTTGTTTTCGCTGCCGTTCTTTCTGGCGGTCGTGCTCTGGCATAACAGGAAATCGCCGGCCGAGGCGCTCACCAAAAAGCAGTGGGCCGTGATTGCCGTACTGGGGCTGATGGGTTATTACATCGCCAGCTACCTGGATTTCATCGGCCTGCTGTACATTTCGGCCGGCCTGGAGCGGATCATCCTGTTTTTGTATCCGACCTTCGTCGTGCTGTTTTCGGCGCTGATGCACAAAAAAGGTATTTCATTGCGCGAAATGGTCGCCCTGGCTTTAAGTTATGCCGGCATGATCATGGTTTTTATCGAACAATTGTCTACGGAATCAGAGGGCATCTGGCTGGGATCGTCGCTGGTACTGGCCGGCGCCGTGGTCTTTGCCTGTTTCACCATGGGCAGCGGCGTCATGGGCCGGCGCATAGGCTCCGCGCGCTTCACGGCTTACACGATGACGATCGCCAGCATCGCTACCATCGTGCATTTTTCAGTCGGTCATGGCCTGGCACTGACCGGCTTTCCTGCCGAAGTTTACAAACAGGCCTTGTTGATGGCGGTCTTCTCCACCGTATTGCCGTCGTTTTTCATGAATGCCGGCATCAGGCGAGTCGGCGCCGGCTCGGCGTCCATTATCAGCATGATCGGCCCGATCGCGACACTGGTGCTGGCATTCTTATTCTTAGGCGAACCCATCACGATCATGCAGCTGTCCGGCACGGTTTTCGTGCTGGCTGGCGTGTTTGTGATCAGCCGCGCCAAATCCTGACTCAGGCAATCATTTCGGTGCGGTAGCGGTACACTTTGAGCGTATCGGACCAATAGTCGGGCGCGAATCCGGCTTTCTGTTTCAGATGCCGCAGAAACTGTTTAGGTTCCGGCAGTGATTCCCATACCGAGGGCAGGAATGTGCCGCGCCGGAGGCCTTCCATCAGGATCAGCCCGTCCGCCCCTGCCTGAAGCTGCTCCAGCAGATCCTGCTCCGAAGTGAACGACATCGGCTCGGCCGGCGTCAGAAGGGAAAGATGGATGTCCAGATCGCTCAATTCATGGGCCTCCAGCGGCGGAAACCGGGGGTCGCGAAAGGCTGCCGAAAAGGCGTTTTCAGCGATATCGACCGCCAGCGGCCTGACCGCGTCCAGCGTGCCGATGCAGCCGCGCAACAGATGCTGCCTGTGCAGTGTCACAAACGTGGCGCGCTGTTCTGCCAGTTCGGCCGGGTATTCGTTTAAATCGATGATCAACGGCTTGCCTGTTTTCAAGCCATGTTGAATGGAATTGATTGCCAGCCCCATCAGCCAGCGGTGGTGTTCTTTATTCAATGACATAAGCTCCATAACCTACAACTCTGTCTTTATCGCCTGCGGTATCGCCGGAGTTGCGCAAATCAATGGTTTTAATTGAGAGTGAATTATCCCGCGCCAGCTTCAGCAGCCCGCTGACCGGCACTTTGCCGCAAGCAGATCCAGAAACGAGATGCTCATATTGCAGATGCTCTATGGCCTCGCTGGTCGATTTGTCCAACTGTTGAGCGGTCGTGTAATCATGGAAATGGCTCAGGTCCGAGCTGACCACAATCAGCGTTTCGCTGCCTCCCCACAACATCTGTATAACCTGGCTGACCTGTTCCGGCGTAGCGTCGCCAGCCACAATGGGGATCAGTTTGAAGTCGTCGAGCATCTCCTGCAGAAAAGGCAGATGCACCTCCAGACTGTGTTCATAGGTATGCGCCTGTTCAATGTATTCGACAAAAGGCAGCTTGACCAGCGCCTGCACCGCCTCCTCGTCAACAGCGATATCGCCCAACGGCGTGGAGAACGTTTGCGCCCGGCTCACGGCCAGTCCTCGAAAGGCAACACGATGGGAGGGGCCGATCAGCACGACCTTCTGGATCTGATGGCGCGCATTTTTCAAGCGCGCATAAGCGGTG
Source organism: Methylobacter sp. Wu1 (assembly GCF_036553575.1). NCBI lineage: Bacteria > Pseudomonadati > Pseudomonadota > Gammaproteobacteria > Methylococcales > Methylococcaceae > Methylobacter > Methylobacter sp. Wu1. The sequence continues at coordinate 32,569 of NZ_JAZHOC010000064.1, forward strand.
GCCGCGACGGGTCCCGAATAGATATAGCCGGCATGCGGCGCGATGATGGCTTTAGGAACTTTCGCGTCGGATTTAGCCTCATTTAAGTATCGATCTAGCATTTGGCGAAGTTGTTGCGGATTGGCTGGGTAAAAAGTACCCGCCACAGCAGGTTGCCTATTCATGAGATATCCTGTTATTTTCCGGGAGAAGAATGAGTTAGCGTGAAAACTGTTGAAACAGAGCTATTGCGCTGAAAATTAATCAATACAACTGGCGTAAATGTTAGTAACCAATTTTTACCAAAATGTGACCATACGATTTATTACATGGTTCCAGGAGACTATTCATGACTGTCTTCATTACGCCTGATACGGTGAAAACGCGGCATTGGCACCGCCTGAAAGATGGCCGTGTCCAATGCGATATTTGCCCGCGATTCTGCAAGCTGCATGAGGGGCAGCGCGGCCTCTGCTTTATCAGACAAAATCTGAACGATGAAATTGTCATGACCAGCTACGGCCGCTCCAGCGGTTTTGCCATCGATCCGATTGAAAAAAAACCGCTGAATCACTTCCTGCCCGGTACGCCGATCCTGTCTTTCGGTACGGCCGGCTGCAATCTGGCCTGCAAGTTCTGCCAGAATTGGGACATCAGCAAATCGCGCGAACTGGATACGCTGATGAGCCAGGCCTCGCCGGATGCGATTGCGCAGGCGGCGCTCGAGCATGGCTGTACCAGCGTCGCTTACACCTACAATGATCCGATAATCTTTCACGAGTATGCGATAGATACCGCTCAGGCCTGCCGCGCTCTGGGCATAAAATCGGTGGCGGTGTCGTCCGGCTATGTCTGCGCACAGCCCCGTGCCGAATTTTATCAATGGATGGATGCCGCCAACATCGACCTGAAAGCGTTTACGGAGCATTTTTACCATCAGATTACCGGCGGCCATCTGGAGCCGGTGCTGGAGACGCTCAAATACATCAAGCACGAAACCTCGGTCTGGCTGGAACTGACGACATTGATCATCCCGGGCGAGAATGACTCGGAAGCCGAGCTGGAAGAGATGGCGCAATGGGTCGTCGAAAACCTGGGGCCGGATGTGCCGATGCATTTCTCGGCCTTCCATCCTGACTGGAAGATGCGCGACAAGCCCCATACGCCATTATCATCATTGCTGCTGGCGCGCAACACCGCGCTAAAGAACGGCGTGCGTTACGCCTATGTCGGCAATGTGCACGATAAATCGGCCAGCAGCACCTATTGCCACAATTGCGGATCGCTGCTGATAGGCCGCGACTGGTACGACCTTGACGAATGGAACCTGGACGCATCGGGCAATTGCCGTTTCTGCGGCGAGCGCTGCGCCGGCGTCTTCAGCGAAACCCCCGGCGGCTGGGGCGGCAAGCGCCGGGCCGTCGCCATGCCCCGCGCGGGCCATGGCCTATGACGAACAGGCTCGAACTCGCTTGGCTTCAAGCAGCCATATCTCAATCGAATCCGCCGCAATCCACAATGCGCAACATCAGCAGATCTCTGGTTCATGTGGGGAGACTTCAGTCGCCCTGGGCGAGACTACCAAAGGGCACAAGTAAAGTCGCCCCCACATACCTGAAAATTCAGGGAAGTTATTTCTCACCCTATCCCTAACCAATCAGGCAATAAAAAAGCTTGTCATGTCAAATGATAATCATTATCATTTAAACAAGGCGACAATTTGACCTCTCGCTGCTTTTCGTTTAACGCGCCTGCTTGCACAACAGCGCGTTAAACCCTTTTTTCAATCGACTACAAACCGAGGAGTTTTATGCCTGAACAATTATCTACTCCCGCGCGCACCGAAATATCGCAGTTGCACGCAACCACCTGTTTGTCGATGACGCAGTTCATCAACGGCCGCCACTGCCCGAAACTGGCTCATTCGATCGTGCATCAGCTGGGCCTTTTGCTGGCGCATCCGGATCTGGCCGCGGCCAGCCGCGAGCTGTATCAGCAACTGCTGGAACATTGGCAAAAAGTCGCCGCGCATCTACTGGAGCAAGGCGCCAGACGCGAACCCCGGCCGGTTTATCATTAATAACCTGGGTTTTATGAAAGATAAAAATAATAACCGCAACCTCCATCGTCAAAGCGTCGAGATCGTGGAACAGGAAACAGTTCCGGCGCGGCGCCGGGTCAGCAGCAACGAACTGTTCGGCGCACAAAACGAAATCGTCATCGATCACCACGACGACGAATACCGCCTGCGCATCACCAGCAACGGCAAACTGATTTTGACGAAATAACCATACCCGCTCCAACCAGCGGCATAGCCAGCCATCCAGCCCTGCCGGGCCAGGAAGCCAGCCAGCCTTTTTACCAATCGCGAGGCACGCTATGTCGGCACAGGCTAAAAAAATCATCCATTTCCCGGAATCTCCGGCCAGGGCAGAGATATCGGCTTGCGCCCAGTTGCGTGCCGGCAATGAGCCCATGCCGCTCAATAATCCATTCAGCCAACGACTGCCGGAACTGCCGGCATGCCGCCGGAGCGAAGGCGCGATCGGCCTTGGCGCCGCGTTCGCGTTTCACCTGATCTGGCTTGCGGCGGCGCCGGCGTTCGAAAAGCCGGCGCCTGTCACGCCGCCAACACCCATTCAGATCGCCTGGATTGCATCGCCAAAGCCCCGCGCCGAGCCCCCGAAACCCGAACCGCCGAAACCGCAAAAAAAGCCAAAGCCGGCCGCCAAGCCCAAGGCAAAACCGCGCAAACCAACCCCGGCCAAACCGAAACCGCTGATTTCCGCACCCGACAGCGCCTCGGAAATAACCGTTGCGAAAACGGCGGAAACGCCCAAAACGCCAACGGTGGAAGCTCCGAAAACGCCGCCTGCAGCCAGCTCGGCGCCCGCCAAGAGTGCGCCGACGGAAGCGGCGCCGTTAATCCAGCCGCACCTGAACGCCGATTACCTCGACAATCCGCCTCCGGCCTATCCCCGGATCTCGCGCCGGCTGGGCGAACAGGGCAAAGTGCTGCTGCGCGCCATGATCAACACCGACGGCTCGGTCGCCCAACTGGCCGTGCAGAAAACCAGCGGCTTCAGCCGCCTGGACCAGGCGGCGCTGGAAACGGTCAAGCACTGGCGCTTCGTGCCCGCGCGCCGCGGCAGCCAGATTGTGCCGGCCTGGGTCGTCGTTCCCATTTCATTTTCTCTTGAAGGATAAACGCATGGATTTCAAAGACAACCTCACTCATTTCCTGGCCCAGAGCGATGGCGTCGGGCAAACGCTTTTTGCCTTGCTGGCCGCGATGTCGATCGCCAGCTGGTATTTCATTATCATCAAAGCCTGGCAGGGCGCCATGATGCGCCGGCGCTCGGCGCAATTTCTGAAAACGTTCTGGGATGCCGCCTCGCTGGACGAGGTCGCCCGATATCTGAACCGGCACGCGCCGAACGAGCCGTTCGCCTATTTGACCTGGCACGCCATAACCGCGGCGCGGCATCACGCCGCGCATGGCGCGCATCGTCTGCACGAGGCCGGCTCCGCTTCGGAGTTCCTGACCCGCTCGATGCGCCGCGCGATCGACGAGGAAACCGCGCGCCTGGAATGGGGCCTGACGGCGCTGGCCTCGATCGCCAGCACCGCGCCGTTCGTCGGCCTGTTCGGCACGGTCTGGGGCGTCTACCACGCCCTGCTCGGCATCGGGCAGGGCGGAGCCGCCACGCTCGACCAGATTGCCGGGCCGGTGGGCGAGGCGCTGATCATGACCGGCCTGGGCCTGGCCGTGGCGATTCCGGCCGTGCTGGCCTACAACGCCTGCGCGCGCGCCAACCGCCTGGTGCTGGCGCGCCTCGACGCCTACGCGCATGACCTGTTCGCTTTCCTGACCACCGGCGCGCCCATCGCCGTGCAGCCAGACGCCAGCCCCAAAGCGGCCGTCGTTTTAGGGGGTGCGTGATGGCCTTCGGCAGCTTCGACCAAAACAAAAGCCAGCATCCGGTCTCGGAAATCAACATGGTGCCGCTGATCGACGTGATGCTGGTGCTGCTGATCATCTTCATGATCACGGCGCCCTTGATGACGCATGCCGTCAAAATCGACCTGCCGAAAGCGTCCAGTGAACCGCAGGTGTCGGAAACGAAACATGTCGCGCTATCCATCAACGGCGACGGGCAGTTATTCTGGGATGAAGCGGCCGTCTCGCGCGAACAGCTCAACGAACGGCTGGCGCAGCTCGCGCAACAGTCGCCGCAACCGGAACTGCACGTACGCGCCGACCAGGCCGTACCGTACCGCTTCGTCGCCGAGGCCCTGGCCGACGCGGCCAAGGCCGGCGTCACGCGCATCGGTTTCGTCTCCGAGCCCGAGCCATCCCATACACATTAATGAACCACAGCCACCCAGCTTTCCCCGCCAGGCAGCCAGACACTATCAAATAAAAATAAAGGGGAAATCATGTCCTTAAAAAAAACGACAACGCCCGGCGCCAAATGGCGCCTGGGCGCGCTATTGCCGCTGGGGGCGGCGCTGAACGGCATGGCGGTGGCCGCCGAGCCGGCCGTTGAAACGCGCGCCGGCGCGGACAAGGAAATCACGTTGCCGGCCGTCAAGGTCAAGGCGGCCCGCGATCAACAAGACGACGGCTACAAGGCCGACACCTCGACCACGGGCAGCAAGACCGAGATGGCGATTCGCGACATCCCGCAATCGGTCAGCGTGGTCAAGAAGGAACTGATCGAGTCGCAGAACGCCTTCAATCTGCGCGACGCGCTCAAGAATGTCAGCGGCCTGACCATCGCTGCCGGCGAGGGCGGGCGCACCGGCGACTCGATCACCCTGCGCGGCTTCTCGGCCAGTTCCGACACCTACCTCGACGGCGTCAAGGAAAACGGCCAGTATGCGCGCGACACGTTCTTCATCGACCGGGCCGAAGTGCTGAAAGGCGCGTCCTCCATCCTGTTCGGGCGCGGCGCCACCGGCGGCGTAATCAACCAGGTAACCAAGAAGCCGACCGGCGGCACCCATGCCACAGGCGAGTTCACTTACGGCCTGTACGACTTCAAGCGCTCCACGCTCGATGCCGAAACCGCCTATAAGAACCTCTCGGCCCGGCTCAACGTGCTCTACCAGGACGCGGGCTCCTTCCGCGACTACAACTACACCGACCGCTGGGGCATTGCGCCGTCGTTCATGGCCAAGCTCACGCCGGACACCGATCTGTCCCTGAACCTGCTGCATCAGGAAGAGGACAGCGTGTTCGACTACGGCGTGCCGATTTACCAGGGCAAACCGGCCGGCACGCCCATCGAGACCTTCTACGGCTTCAAGGACGACCGCCTGCAGAAAACCGACGTCAACGTCGGCACGGTCGCGCTGACGCACCGCTTCAACTCGGATTTCTCGGTGAAAAACACCGTGCGCTACGGCGGCTATGAGCGCCAGTACCGCACGCACCTGTTCGGCGCAGTCACCGACAATGGCCTGGACTCCACGGTCGCGCGCACCCAGGCGCTGCGCCGGAACACGCAGGAAAACATCTACAACCAGACCGACTTCGTCTACAAAAAACCGCTGTTCGGCTTCAACAACACGCTGATGTTCGGCGCCGAATTCGGCTGGGAGGATTATGACTTCAAATCGAAAAACTCGAGCGGAGTGGCCCCCGTCTCCCTCTTCAACCCGGTGCTGAGACCGACGGTGGGCTCGGGGCGGGCCAATGATTTCAGCGGCACGCTCGCCACCGACCGCATCACGCAAACCCAGACTTACGCAGGCTACGTACTGGACCAGTTCGAACTGTCGCCGCAATGGAAATTGCTGGCCGGCGCGCGCTACGATGTGTTCGAGGCGGAACAGGACGACCTGCTCAACGACGCCAACGACCTCAGCCGCACCGACCGCCAGTGGAGCCCGCGCGGCGGCATCGTCTGGCAGCCGACCGACAACCAGTCCTATTACTTCAGCTACGGCACGTCCTTCAACCCGTCGGCCGAAGCCTACAGCCTCAGCGCCGCGACGGCCAACCTGCCGCCCGAGAAAAACCGCAATTTCGAGATCGGCGGCAAGTTCGACCTGTTCGATGGCCGCCTGTCTGCGACCGCCGCGCTGTTCCGGCTGGAAAAGTCCAACGCGCGCACGGCCGCGCCTGACGATCCCAACCTGACCGTGCTGGCCGGCGAGCAGCGCACCGACGGCTTCGAGCTGGGTCTGGCCGGGGAAATCCTGCCGCGCTGGGACGTGTCCTTGACTTACGCCTATCTCGACTCCGAGGTGACGAAATCCAACAGCACCGCCGTCGGCACGGTCAGCGGCCTGACCAAGTCGCTGCAGGGCATGACGCCAGTCAACGTGCCCGCGCACAGCGGCGTCGCCTGGACCAGCTACCATCTGACCGACAACTGGGAAATCGGCGGCGGCGTGTTTTACGCCACAAAGCGCTACACCGACACCGTCAACGAAGTCGAACTGCCCGGCTACGCGCGACTCGACGCCGTGCTGGCCTACCATCAGAAGCATTACGACGTGCAGCTGAATGTGTTCAACTTGACCGACACGGTGTACTACGAATCCGGCCAGACGCGCTCGGCCCTGCCCGGCGTGCCGGTCTCGGGACAGTTGTCGGTGCGGCTCAAATACTAAGGAAAAACATCCCGATGTAATTTTTGAGCCCCCGTGGGAGAAATATCCATTAAACAACTCAACTTAAGGTGAAGAAAAACATGCATGCCTCATCCGATACCCTGCCGCCGCCCGCCGCGGTCAGAAATCATAAACCCAGCGGCGGCTATCTTTTTTTGCCGCGGCGTCTGTCGCGCGGGGCCTTCCTGAAATGGCTGCGCCGCATGCATGCCTGGATCGGCCTGTGGGGCGCGGCGTTGGGCTTGTTATTCGGATTGACCGGCATTCTGATGAATCACCGCGAGATAATGAAGATCCCCCTCGGCAAGATGGCGCAAAAAGAAATCCAGCTTCCGCTGCCCGCGCCAAGGCCCGCCGATCCCAAGGCCATGGCGATCTGGCTGGGGCAGACTTTGGATATCGACACCGGGCACGCCCGGATACGCCGCGAGCCCGGCAAGACCGTCATTTGGAACGGCAATGAAGTACGGCAGCCGCCGAGCTGGCAGATTGCCGTGCGCAGCCCGCAGCGCTCCCTACAGGTTGAGTACTGGGAGGGCAATGCCTTCGTCAGCGTCAAGCAAGGCGAGGCCAATTTGCCGGCGATGCTGAGCAATCTGCACAAAGGCGCCGGCATGGGCGTCGGCTGGGTCTTGCTGGCCGACACCCTGGCCGGCGGGCTCATCGTCCTGAGCCTAACCGGCACGCTGCTATGGACCCGACTGCACGGCCGCCGGCTTGCCGCCGCCGGGCTGGCGTTGGGCTCCCTGAGCCTGGCCATAGGGTTTGCCTGGCAGGCGCTTTAGCTTGTGCGGGGGCGACTTCGCCTGGAGCGCCTACTGTTGGCGTCGCCCAGGGCGAATGAAGTCGCCCCCACAAATACATTCCTTAAAAAGGAAAGTTATTCTTCACCGTATCGTTAATAGGAATTCTCTGGAGATTCTTCATGCTGATCCATATACCCGACGTACTGACTGCCGAAGCATTATCAAAATGCCGCGCGATTCTGGTGACCGCGCCCTGGGCCGATGGCCGCATCACGGCCGGCACGCAGTCGGCCCAGGTGAAAAACAACCGGCAACTGCCGGAAGATACGCCTGAGAGCGATGCGCTCCGCGCCATCGTGCTGGAGCACCTGAACAGGAACGCGCTGTTCCTGTCCGCGGCGCTGCCCAGGCACATCTTCCCGCCGTTGTTCAACCGCTACGAGGGCGCCGCCAACGCCTTCGGCAATCATATCGACAACGCCGTGCGCATCTGCGCCGCGACCGGCGAGCGCGTGCGCACCGATCTGTCGGCGACGTTGTTTCTGAGCGATCCGGACGACTACGACGGCGGGGAACTGGTCATCGAGGACACCTACGGCGCGCATGCCGTGAAGCTGGCCGCCGGCGACATGGTGCTTTATCCCGGCTCCAGCCTGCACCGCGTCGAGCCGGTCAAGCGCGGCGCGCGAGTGGCCTCGTTCTTCTGGATGGAAAGCATGGTGCGCGAAACGGAACGCCGGCGGCTGCTGTTTGAAATGGACATGGCCATACTCGAACTGCGCGAAATACAAGGCGACAGCGCGCCGACAGTCAATTTAACCGGTTGCTATCATAATCTGTTGCGCATGTGGGCTGAGGTTTGAACGGCAGAGTTAGTATTCTTGCATGTGGAAGACAAGAAGAAATCCTGCTCTCAATGACAAATATTTAGTTTTCCCGTATCAGCTGTACACATTAAGATTTCATCAAACAATTAACCTATTCCTTGATTATGTCTATGATTAAACTTCCTGTTCCGAGTTAATTCCTGATCATTAAAATCATTGTCTCGATTTACTGTTCCCAAAGTTAAATCACCCCCGGCAAAGCCGGGGGCTTATTATTGTTAGCCCCTCAAAGGGGCGAATTCAGGAATCGCCTAAAGGCGATCAATTTTTCCAAAGATTTAACTGTTCGTAGCGTTCCTCTTCACGCTCTTGCTCCTTGATGTAATTTCGGACCATCTCTTCATCAAGGCCAACCGTTGATACAAAGTAACCTCTCGCCCAGAAGTTCTCATCCGTAAAGTTTTTTGTTTTCCCTCGAAAATTCCTGGCAATTGAAATCGCACTCTTTCCTTTGATGAACCCTACTACATTGGAAACTGCGTATTTCGGCGGTATGCTAAGGCACATGTGGACGTGGTCAGCCATCAAATGCCCTTCTACTCTTTCACACCCCTTCTGCTTCGCCAGCTCATGAAATATTTCACCTAAATGGCGACGTAATTCACCGAATATCTGCTTCCGTCTCCTCTTCGGTATAAACACTACATGATATTTGCAATTCCATTTTGTATGGCTCAGACTTTGATATTCTCTCATTTCGATTCTCTTAACTATTGATCAAGTTTCTGAGAATCGTTGTAACCGCCTTATAGGTCAAACCTCTGAGAGTCCCCCGGCATAGCCGGGGGGTTACCATGTTTAATTAAAGTCGGGCAAGAAAAATTATGAAAAAGTTGTATAAACTACTGAAAAATATTCAGGCTTTTTTAGTTTTCTACAACCTTATTAAACAATCGCAGAGTAGTCGATGATTTCTATTGGTTCGTAGCTACTCGCGTTACTCTGCTTTTGACTTGGTTTCTGGTTGTTTTATCGATTCCCACAAAGCAGCTCGCTTTAATTCCCAAACTGGAGCTTGGGAACGGGAAAACTGGTATAAGCCAAACGCTAGATACGCTTAACTTACACAGAATTATCAGGAGATAACATGACAGGAAATAGTGGTCCTCTGGGTGGATCAACCAATAAGCCAGTAATAGATGAAGGCACTCTCATCCTTCATCAGTCGCCGTCACTTGGTCCGATTGGGCTCACCTCCCAAAATAGTCTGTACATTACCCCGAAAAATGGCTCTCGAGGATTGACCCCGGGAGAAATACAAATGGCGAAAAACATCTTTAAGGATTCGATCAGCTACGCTAAAGTTCGGGTCCATAACGAAGGCTACTTTCCTTTTGGGCTGCAAGATGCCAACACTGCAGTGACGCCTAATGGGGAGATGTATTTTCTCCCCGACGATTTTGAAGAGGACTTCTCAACTTCTGGCGATCGGGGGAAACGCTGGTTTATGCATGAGATGACCCACGTATGGCAGCATCAACTGGGGTATTGGGTTAGGATTAGGGGCGCGTTCCGTCCAGGATTGGACTATAGCTACATTCTTGACGCTCAGATGAAGCTCTGCGACTACAATATGGAAGCTCAAGGTGACATTTTGGCAGACTACTTTGCGTTAAAGTTTCTCAATAATCCAGGTATTGTCAGGAATAAGCTGAGTTCAAATCCTCCGGTTACATACTCGGTCAAAGAGTATGAAAGAACATTGAAGGACTTCCTGATCAATCCATTAAACCGTAAAAATCTACCTTAAGATATGTCAATAGAAAAACTATGTTGCTATCTAATAGTCGTGGCAATGCACTTTACGCAGATCAGTGGATGTACTCCGATTAGAAAGGAAGATGGACCGGCTATTGTTCGACAAATTGGCAATGTTCCTTGCTTTTCCATTGCGAACACTGAAAAAACCCGTGCGGGAGAAGCGAATTTAGAAATGATAGAGGTTATAGATGAGCAGGGCGAAAAAATGTGGCTCGTTGATTTTAAGAAAATGCCTCCATTCACGCCGGACCAATGCATACCCTATGGTCAAACGACCGATGTTTTTCCAGCAAAGGTGCCGGCCGTACCACTAGTTACCGACAAGGTGTATCGGCTAACTATCATTGCGCCGATGGAAAAACATCCATACGAGACTTATGCTTACTCAGCGGACTTTTGCTTGCTTAAACATCCGGGACAAGAGGTTCTAGTGCATCAAGTCCAATTTGACTCAAAAACATCGCGATGGCTGCGCGAAGCCTGCAAAACTGATGCGCCAAATTGATCGTTAGCAGCTGAGCTGACAGGTTGGACGAAGCCGCTAACGCGGAGAAAAAGCCCCAGCGCCCGATTATTTATAGAATGTAACCTCAAGCCCTCACTGCGAGGGATCATTCCACGACGAATCATGAGGTTACCCGACAATGACATCATCATCCGAATCCGATTTCAAGCGCAATTATCAAACGCATCTTAAACACCTTAAGCTCAAAGGGCTCCAGCCCAAGACGATAGAGGCTTACGCCCGTGCCATTCGGCGTATCGGTCAGTATTTCGATGACCACATCGATGACCTGTCCGAACCGCAGTTGACCGATTATTTTACCGATTTGCTGACATCGCATTCCTGGAGCGCGGTCAAGCTCGATCTGTACGGTCTCAAGTTCTATTATACCCATGTGCTGCGCAAACCCTGGGTAGCCCCCCATCTGATCAAGCCGCCCAAGGCCCAACGCTTGCCGGATATTGTTAGCGTGGAAGAGGCTCAGCAACTTTTCCTGGCCACCCATGTGCTCAGTTACCGGGTTTTCTTTTTCACCGTCTACAGCTTGGGTTTGCGTCTCGGCGAGGGCTTGCGCTTGCAGGTCGGCGATATCGACGCCGAACGTCAGCGTGTGCATATCCGCGACGCCAAGGGCAACAAGGATCGCCTGGTGCCGCTGCCGGCGGCCACATTGGCCTTGCTGCGCCGCTTCTGGCGGGTTCATCGTAACCCGGTGCTGCTGTTTCCTAATCGCCATGGCGGCCTGAAAGGCGCCTGCCGTGCCACCACCCCGCTGGATCGCGGCGGCGTACAAACGACGCTACGCAAGGTGGCCCAAGACTGTGGCTTAAAAAAAAGATTACCCCGCACAGCCTACGTCACAGCTATGCCACGCATCTGATCGAAGCCGGCGTCGATCTGCTGGAAGTGCAGAAAATCCTCGGCCACCACAGTATCCTCACCACGGCCCGCTATACCCACCTGACCGACGGCACGAATCAGAACGCCAGCCAAGTGATCAATACTTTGATGAATGGCTTTGTCCTGGACTGGGGGAAAGTGAAATGATCCTGCTGTCATCCATCATCGAAACCTTTGAAACTGAATTTCTCGAACGTTATCAGGACTCGCTATTACCCAGCCACCGTCAGGCGCTGGCCGCCATGAAGCACTGCCGTACCTCGCACAGTCCCGTGATGTTGGCGCAATGCGATGACTGCGAGAGCCAACGCTTCGTGCCGCATTCCTGTGGCCATCGCAGCTGTCCCCACTGCCAGCAGCACGAAAGCCAGCAATGGCTGGAGCGCCAACTGCAAAAGCAGGTGCCCGCCGAGTATTTTCTGTTGACCTTCACCTTGCCCAACGAACTCAGAGCGCTGGCCTGGCAACAGCAACGCACACTGTATGACTTGCTGATCCGCTGCAGCTGGGAGACCGTCAAAGCCTTCACGCAAAACGATCCACAGCTTCAAGGGAACGCCGGCGCCATCACCGTGCTGCATACCCATTCTCGCCGCCTCGATTACCATCCCCATGTGCATCTGGTGATGCCGGCGGCGGCCATTGACCCGAACAAACGGCTGTGGCGAACCAAAAAAGGCCAAGATCGGCATAGAACCGGTTATCTGTTCAATCACCAGGCCTTGGCCATAGTCTTTCGTGGCAAACTGCTCGAGGCTATTACTCTGGCGGGGCTGGCGCTGCCCGACCGTTACCCCCAAAAATGGGTCGTCGACGTCAAGTCCGTCGGCCGCGGCGACCAGGCGCTGGTCTATCTCGGACGCTATCTTTACAAAGGCGTTATCCAGGAAAAGGACATTATCGCCTGCCGGGACGGCCAGGTGACTTTCCGTTACCGGGACAGCAAAACCCGACAGAGGCGCACCCGAACCCTGCCCGGCGCCCAGTTTCTGTGGCTGATCCTTCGGCATGTGCTGCCCAAGGGCTTTCGGCGGGCCCGCAATTTCGGCTTTTTACACCCCAACAGCAAGCGCCTGATCCGCCTGCTGCAAGTCCTGCTCGGCGTAAATCCGAATCAGGCCCTGGCCTGGCTGAGAAAACGGCCTGGCCTCAAGTGCCGGTGCTGCGGCGGTGACATGCGCATTGTCAAAACACAGATGCCGCCGTCCTCAATAAGGCTGGCGATGTCAACGGGCTAACGAAACCGGAAGGCACAGGCTATGTAAATCCATCCGTCATTCCGGCCCGGCCTGAAGCGGCATGTTTACGCCGAGGGGTATGCTCGGCTCAAATTCGGGGCATAAGGCACCTGAATGCATCCCTTTCCGGATGTTATTGCTGTCATGGCAACCCTATTGGCTTGTTTTTGAGCCTTACCGCCTCAGACGAGCCGCCGCGTCCCACAAACACCGAAAAGCTATTTGCTTATATTAAAGTCAGATCCGTGATCACCGGGCTTGTCCAACAACCGGTTCAGATTGTGGTTCGCTTTGCTCACACAATCTAACCTTATTCGTTAGATCGTTTTTTCGCTATTTCCAGTAATATTTCGCATGATTATTGTTAACAGACTCGCTGCGCTAACAAGTTAATACCCATGTATTTGGTATAAATCAGTGGAGATAAATTCTGGTGCCGCTGGCAGTTTGCCCGGACAAGTGGCGAAGGCAATCCAATACAGGAGACCAGAATGACTACCAAGACCGTATATGCGTTTATACTGAATTCATGTTGTAGCGGAATTTTGTTATTAATGGCAGCGAGTGCTCGGGCAGAGCTGACTGACGTAACCCAAACGACGCCGAATGTACCGGGCGGCGCTATAGAAAAATCACTGGAGCAGCAGATTGGTGCAGGACATGGAGACGAGTTTACGCCAGGCTCGTCGATCTATCTCATAAAACGTGATCCAACCCGCTCGGTTCGCCGGGGGCGTCAAATCTTCCAACGGAAGTTTACGCACGATCAAGGCCAGGGGCCGCGGGTGAGCAATGATTCAACCGGGGATATCCATGAAAATCCAGCGCTAGGGGCCGGATTGACAGACAGCTGCGCCGCTTGTCATGGTCGCCCGAAAGGCGGCGCAGGATCTGGCGGCGACGAAGCCACCCGCCCCGACAGCCGTGATGCGCCTCATCTTTTCGGCCTCGGGCTGGTGGAGATGCTGGCGGACGAAATCACGAGCGATCTGCGCGCCATCCGGGACAGAGCGGTGCAGCTTGCCGACCATACCAAAGCGCCTGTCAAACTGCCGCTTGTCAGCAAGCAGATTCACTACGGATTTATCCAGGCGTTGCCGAATGGAGAAATTGATACCTCTATGGTGGAAGGTATAAATCCGGACCTTCGTGTCCGACCCTTTTTTGCTCAAGGGGGCGAGTTTTCCATGCGCGCGTTTGCCGTCGGCGCCTTCAAGGATGAGATGGGGCTGGAGTCTGCCGATCCGGTACTCTGCCAGGCTAATGATCCAAGCGCTCCGATCAAGACGGTAAGCCCGGCAGGCATGGTATTCGATCCGACGCTGGATAAAATCAAGCATCCGCCTGTTTGCAATCCCAACGAAGACGGCGATGGGGATGGGGCAGTCAATGAGATTGATCCGGCTCTCCTTGACCATATGGAGTTTTATCTGCTGAACTACTTTAAACCCGGTACGGACCAGACAACTGCACGCGCCAAGTTTGGCCTGAAGCTGATGAAGGCCATCGGGTGTACGGGCTGCCATGTAGAAAACCTGCGCATCGAACATGACCGCCGTGTCGCCGATGTTGAGACTCGCTTCGATCCGAAGAAGGGAATCTTCAACCGTCTTTTTGCAACCGCCACAACGCTTTATGATACTGTCGACGACGGTCAGGAATTTCCGAAACTGCTTCCCAAGGGAGACTCCTTCCTCGTTAAAAACATTTTCGCCGACTTCAAGCGCCACGATCTCGGGCCGGCATTTCATGAAAGACAGTATGACGGAAGCCTGGTGACAAAATTCATGACCGAACCGCTATGGGGCGTGGGCAGCACGGCGCCTTACGGTCACGACGGACGCAGCATTAACCTTCGAGAAGTGATTCTGCGCCATGGCGGCGAAGCTCAGGAATCAAAAGAAAATTTTGCCGAACTGAGCGATAACAAACAGCAGATGATTCTGGAGTTTCTTGCCACGCTGGTGCTGTTCCCGCCTGACGATACGGCATCAAACCTGAGCCCTGGCAATCCGAGAACCGATAATCCGCAAGACCCCGCAGAACACGGCAGTATCAACCTGGGGACGCTGTTCCAGATCCCGGCAGAAGGAAAGGAATAGGATTGGCATGCTTTGCTGACCGTCAACTGAGGAAAGATGCCGCAATAAAGTGTGCTCTTTCCTCAGTTTGAGGTGCTTAACGCATGAATAGAACAATGCCCTGATAACCTTGCAAGCCAGCATGCAATTCACGGCGACCTTGGCTTGCGGCATTTCTGCCGGAGCCGCTGTTTACATATCAATGCCGCCGAACAGCTGCAAAAATGCCGTGCGAAGCCTTCCAACTCTCCCGTCGGATCTTCTGGTTGTGCGCCGTGGAGGACATCCGAAACCGCCGGTTTTCTTTAAGTAATTCAACTTATTGATCTTTATTGCCCCGGCGGGATAATGCAAGCGGCCCTTTCGGAATTACGCTTACCCTGCCCTGATCTGGCGCCATCCCGTTTCCAGCTCAAACACCATCCCTCCAAGAACGGACATTTATGCTTCAGTCTCCCGCATTCCTTCTTCCTCCCATCAGCACCACGGCATCGGGAGATATGAGACGCGTGGGCGTAGAACTGGAATTTGCAGGACTCCCCATTGAAGACATTGCCCGATTGATCCGCGAACAGTTCGGCGGCACCATACTGGTCAACAGCGCTTACGAAAACACGATTACAGGCACGTGCCTGGGCGATTTCAGAGTCGAGCTGGATTTTCAGTACCTGAAGAAAAAAGGCCGCAACAAGCTGGACCCCGAGGCCTCTTTCGCCCTGCTTGACGAATGGTCGGAGCAACTCGTGCGCTTGGCGGCCGAACAGATTGTGCCTTTTGAAATCGTCTCGCCGCCGATTCCGATGGACCGTCTCGGCGAGCTGGAGCTTTTGATTCCAAACTTGCGGGCATCAGGCGCCCAAGGTACGGACAGCGGCACACTGAGCGCCTTCGGCCTGCATTTCAACCCGGAATTGCCCAGCCTGGAGCCCGAAACTATCGTATCCTATCTTAAAGCTTTCCTGTGCCTCTACGATTGGCTGGTTTACCACAGCGAGATCGACCTGACCCGGACCATGACCGGCTATATTGCCCCTTTTCCAACGGATTATATCCGGCAAGTCATTGACCTGGATTATCATCCCGATCAGAGTGCGTTGATCGACGATTACCTGGTCGCCAACCCCACGCGCAATCGGGCATTGGATATGCTGCCGTTATTCACTTATCTCGACAAGTCCCGAACACTGTCGGTCATCGATGACGATCGTGTTCAATCCCGGCCTACCCTGCATTACCGGCTGCCCAACTGCCGCATTGACCAGCCTGGCTGGGGCCTTGATGTGGACTGGCGCAACTGGCTCATGGTCGAAAGGCTGGCCTGCGATGCCGAGTATCTGAATGCCATGTGTCAGGCTTATATGCAATTTTTGGACAGGCCTTTAGCTGACCTGTTCAAAAGCTGGAAAGATACGGTCGAGATATGGCTGGATCGCACTTATCCCCTGTAATCGGCGTCACAGGTCCCAGCAAAGGCGGAGACCGCGCCTGGTTTTTCACGCGCAATGCCATTCTCGCCGCAGGAGGGCATCCCCTGAGGCTCACGCCCAGGCATTCGCATCTGAATGAGATATTGGACGGCATCGTGATCGGCGGCGGCGATGACATTTATCCTACGCTTTACGAATCGGAGGAACTGCCCAATACGCGCTATGACAAGGAGCGGGACATGTTCGAACTCATGTACATCGAAAAATCCCTGAAAGAAGACATCCCCATGCTGGCCATCTGCCGCGGAGAGCAGCTGCTCAACACTTACCTGGGCGGCAATCTGCATCAGAATCTGCGTGAGCTGCGCCGCCATACCCGCAACCGTTTCACGGTACTGCCGCTGAAAACCCTGCTGGTGGAGCCGAACAGCCAAATGGAGGAACTGCTGGGGACCACGCGTTGTCGGATTAATAGCCTGCATACGCAAGCCATCAATCGGTTGGGCAGCGGATTGAGAGTTGTCGGCCGTGATCTGGATAATATTGTGCAGGCGGTAGAAGATCCGTCGAAACCATACCTGATAGGCGTCCAATGGCATCCGGAATACTTGCTCTACCTGTCCCGCCAGCGTAACCTGTTCCGCGCGCTGGTGAAAGCCGCTCGTGAGAGGCTATAAGAGATGACCGCCTATTTAAGTTTGTTTGGAGTAAGTTTTCTGGCCGCCACGCTGATTCCGTTTTATTCGGAAGTGGCGCTGGTTGGTCTGTTGGCCACCGGCCATGATCCCTGGCTGCTGTGGCTGTCTGCATCGGCGGGTAATACGCTGGGCGCCGTCGTGAACTGGGCTCTGGGCCGTTATCTGCTGCATTTCGAATACAGCCGCTGGTTTCCGTTCAAAATCTCTCAGCTGCACCGCTACCAGAACTGGTACCAGCGGTTCGGCGTCTGGTCTTTATTATTGTCCTGGTTGCCGGCCGGCGGCGATGCCCTGACGTTTATCGCGGGCATGATGAAGGTGCGCCTTTCGGTCTTTATGATTCTGGTAGCAGTAGGCAAAAGCTTGCGTTATGCGCTGATCATCGCATTGTCGGACCAGATTTTGTGATGCCAGCATGAGAGCTCGACGACATCAGATTGCCTGGAATTCACTCAATCTGAGACGAATACACGGAAAGATGCGAAGACGCGGAAACCGCCGCTGGCGTTCCTACCAATCCATGCGCAGGAGGAAACCTATGCCTAAAAATGTGACGCAAAAATTAATTGCAAGCCACCTGGTAGAAGGCGACATGATGGCCGGGCAGGAAATTGCCCTGAAAATCGACCAGACCCTGACGCAGGATGCAACCGGCACAATGGTCATGCTGGAGCTTGAGGCTATGGAGCTCGACCGCGTCAAGACCGAAGTATCGGTCCAGTATGTCGATCACAATCTGCTGGAGACGGACTTCAAGAATGCCGACGATCACCTGTTTCTGCAAAGCGCCTGCCGCAGATTCGGCCTCTGGTTCAGCCGGCCCGGCAACGGCGTGAGCCACCCCGTCCATATGGAGCGTTTCGGCAAGCCCGGCAAGACGCTGCTGGGTTCGGACAGCCATACCTGTGCCGCCGGTTCCTTAGGCATGCTCGCGATCGGGGCCGGCGGCCTCGAAGTCGCCTTGACGATGGCCGGCGAACCGTTTCATGTAAAAATGCCGAAGATCGTCGGCGTCAAGCTGACCGGCCAACTGCCGGACTGGGTCAGCGCCAAGGATGTCATCCTGGAACTGCTGCGCCGTCTCGACGTATCGGGCGGCATAGGCAAGATCATGGAATATTACGGGCCAGGCCTGGATCAACTCAGCGCGATGGACAGGCACGTGATTGCCAACATGGGCGCCGAACTCGGCGCGACAACCAGCGTATTTCCATCGGATCAGGCCGTGAGAGTCTTTCTGGAATCGCAGGCGCGCGGCGAAGACTGGACCGAACTGCTTGCCGACGAGGGTGCGGGCTACGACGAGCATATCGAAGTCAACCTCTCGGAACTCGTACCCTTGATCGCCTGCCCCAGCAGTCCCGGCAATGTCGTGCCGGTCAGCGAAGTCGCCGGCAGAAAGGTCTACCAGTGCATGATCGGTTCATCGGCGAACCCGGGACTTCGGGATTTCGCGATCGCGGCGATGATCCTGAAGGATCATCCGGCACATGAAGATGTATCGCTCGATGTCAATCCGACCTCGCGGCAGATCCTCGAAAACATGACCCGCCTGAGCTATCTCGGCACCTTGATCCATCAAGGCGCGCGCATCCATCAGGCTGGCTGCGACGGCTGCATCGGCATGGGCCAGGCGCCGGCCACCCACCGTATCAGTCTGAGGACCGTGCCGCGCAACTTTCCGGGACGCTCCGGCACGAAGGAAGATCTGGTTTATCTTTGCAGCCCCGAAACGGCCGCCGCCTCAGCCATCACCGGCGTCATCACCGATCCGCGCACATTGCCCATGCCTTATCCGAAATTTGAGGAGCCGAAAACCTATGTCCTCAATACCGAAGCCCTTGCGCCGCCGCCTGAGGACGGCTCAAAGGAGGTGCTGGTGAAGGGGCCGAACATTGCCTCGCTGCCGCCGCTGGAACCGTTGCCGCAAAGCCTGGCAGGGCCGGTGTTGATGAAGGTGGGCGACAATATATCGACCGATGAGATCATGCCGGCCGGTGCGAAAGTGCTGCCGTTCCGCAGCAATATTCCTGCAATCAGCAAATTCACTTTCTCCCAGATCGACGAGTCGTACTACGACCGGGCCATGCCGTATCAGCGGACCGGCTCCGTGATTGTCGGCGGCATCAACTACGGCCAGGGATCAAGCCGCGAGCATGCGGCGCTGGCCCCGCGCTATCTGGGCGTCAAGGCCGTCATCGCCAAAAGCTTTGCCCGCATTCACTGGCAGAACCTCTGCAATTTCGGTATCCTGCCGCTGGCCTTTATCGACGAGCAGGATTACGATGCAATCGATCCGAACGACAGCCTTGATCTGCCAAACGCCAGGGAAGAAATTCAAAAAGGCGATACGGTCACAGTCATCAACAAAACCCGGAACAAAACCTTTCTGGCCCGGCACACGATGACGCCACGGCAGGTCCGGATGGTTTTAGCGGGCAGTGTGATTAATTTATATAAAACCGGCAGCTCTCGATAAATTCAGAGACCCAAAGGCCACCGGCATGACAACGAAGACAGCCGACAGACAGGCTGTCCGATTGAACAGATAACTTTTCAGGTTTATGAATGATTTTCTAAACAGACCCTACTCCCGGGACATCATTCCCGGCATTCTTTTAGTCAGCCTCCTTGTGCTGAGCTATATGGTGCTGCGTGAATTCCTGCTGTCGCTGATCTGGGCTTTCATTATCGCCTATGTCACCTGGCCGGCTTACCGATGGCTGCGCCGCCAGATGAAAGGCAGGAAAACGCTCAGCGCGCTGGTCATGACATTGATCATCTCCATGATCATCTTTCTGTCCATTTTCTGGCTGGTCGCTTTGCTGCAGGAAGAGCTGACACTGGCCTATCAAACCTTAAGCGCCAACTTTTCTCAAGGCAACCTCCAGTTACCGGATGCCATCAAGCATATACCGGGGCTGGGCGATTATCTGCAAGACGGCATAACGCGCTTGAGTACAGACCGGGCCGGCGTGGCGAAACAATTTGCCAATACGGCGCAACACTGGCTGGGCGATGTGACTAAGTTTCTGGGCAGTATCGGCAACAACCTGGTAAAACTGGCCATCATTCTGGTCACGGTGTTTTTCTGCTTTCGCGATGGCGAAGAAGCCGTCAGACAGCTGCATCAAGGGCTTATCCGTTTTCTGGGCAAGCACCAGCATGTTTATCTGCAGGCTGCCGGGCATACAACCAATGCGGTCGTTTTCGGCATGGTGCTTGCAGCATTGGCGCAAGGTACTCTGGCCGGCCTTGGCTTTTCCGTGGCCGGCGTGCAGGCGCCGGTATTGTTTGGCGCGCTTACAGCCTTGTTTGCCTTGATACCTATGGGTGCGCCGCTGATATGGCTGCCTATCGCCATCGGACTCATTTTCATGAATAAGGTATTGGCCGGCATAGGGCTGATAGCCTGGGGAGTTCTGGTGGTCAGTACGGTAGACAACGTGATTCGTCCGCTGGCAATCAGCGGCGCGAGCCGGGTGCCTTTCCTCGTGGTAATGTTCGGCGTTTTCGGAGGCCTGACGGCTTTTGGCGTGATAGGTATTTTTTTGGGACCGGTCATACTGGCAGTACTGCGCGCTGTCTGGCATGAATGGCTTGACCAGCAGAGAGAGGAAGAATCCCTGCTGGTAGGCGATATAGCCATCAAGCCCCCTTTGACTGGACAGGATGAGAATATTGATTGAAGGTGCAGGACAATTACGCACCTGTGACGCAAGGCGAAGCGATAGGTTAACCTTCGGAGTATCGCCGGCCAGGAGACCGAAAATGCACACAAAGGTTATGTCATGCAGAAACATATGAAAAGTAATCAGCCTGATATACGGCAAACCGGTCTGCACCCGGATTTTTGGTATCCATTAGCCCGCAGCGCTTCGCTGAAAAAAGGCAAGATGCTATCTGTCTCATTTGCCGGAGAGGTCATCGTTCTGGCCAGGAAAAAGGACGGGGATGTTTTCGCTTTGGAAGACCGCTGTGCTCACCGCCAGATTCCGCTCAGCATGGGTGTTGTGGAAGGCAATCGTTTGAAGTGCGGCTATCATGCCTGGGAATACGAAGATACCGGACGGGTGGCAAAGATTCCTTATCTGGGCAAGGATAGCCCCGCGCCTCCACGATGCATCAGGAATTATCCATGCAAGGAAGCTTATGACCATATTTTCGTCTATACCGGCGATCCGAAAAAATTGGAACACATATCTTTCCCCGAATTGCCGGTTTGGCACCGCACCGACTTTAAGACCATGTATTTCGAAAGAGAAGTAGGCTGTCACTATTCATTCATGCATGAAAACCTGATGGATATGAATCATCAATTCCTGCACCGGAGATTGCTGGGCGGCCTGAAACCCACATTGATCGAATACTGCAAAGGAAAAAGCTGGATTGAGGCGCGCTATAAATTTGAGAGCGGCGGAAAAAGAAGGATTGGCGCCGATTTTCTGATGGATGGCTCGAAAAAAGGCACAGACAGCGACGATGAAGATATCATGACCATCCGTACCGATTATCCCTATCAATCCTTGACGCTGCAGCGCAGCGGTGATGAGGAGCCGGCACTGCATTTATGGTCCGTCTACATTCCCGTCACTCTCGACCAGCGTATACACAAAAGCTTCGGCATGCTGATGATAAAAAAACCGCCGATTCCCGGGTTGATCTATTTGTTCTGGCCTTTCATGCGCTGGTTTACCGAGCGGGTGTTCAGCGAGGATAGAATGGCGGTCATGGCTGAACAACAGGCCTACGACCGGCAGGGAGGCGATTGGAATAACGAGGTTTTTCCATTGATCCTGGACCTGCGCAGTGTATTAATCCGCAACGGTATTCCTCTGGATAAAACGGATTAGGTTGGTAAAACGCCCTATTCAATACTCGATGGACTTACTCAAGCCTGTAGGGGCTACTTTAGTCGGCCATTCAGATAAAAGGCGACTACCAACAGTAGGCGCTCTAGGCGAAGTCGCCCTCACAGATTTTAAAACCGCTTGTTTCGATGGTTGAACAGGCAAACAGCGTAAATCATTGACACTTTAATATCGATTAAATCACTTTCGAAAACTGCTGCTGTTTTTGCGCCAGATAGCGGTCGAATACCATGCAGATATTGCGGATCAATAACCGTCCTGCCGGCAGCACATGGATATTCTGTTCCGACACGGTCAGCAAGCCGTCGGCCTGCATCGGCGCCAGGGCTTTCAGTTCGTCGGCGAAGTAATCGTGAAAATCAATGGCGAATGCTTTCTCTATAGCCGCAAAATTCAGGTCGAAGTGGCAGATCAATTGCGTGATGACAGCGCGGCGCAGTTTGTCGTCATCGTTCAGCTCGACGCCCTTGAAAACCGGCAGCCTGCCTTGCTCGATCAATTGGTCATATTCGGCCAATTCTTTGACATTCTGAATATAGGCATCCCCTACCCGGCCGATCGAAGTAATGCCCAAGCCCACCAGATCACAGTCCGAGTGCGTCGAATAGCCCTGGAAATTCCGGTACAGCTTGCCTTCGCGCTGCGCGATGGCGAGTTCGTCGTCGGGCCTGGCGAAATGGTCCATGCCGATGTAGACATAGCCCGCCTCCGTAAGTCGTCGTCCGACCATCTGCAGAATATCGAGCTTAACGTCAGGCGACGGCAGATCCGCATCGTTGATCTGGCGCTGCGTTTTAAAGCGCGCCGGCATATGCGCATAATTGAAAATGGAAAACCGGTCAGGCACAACGGCCAGAAGTTTGTCCAGCGTTCTGGCAAACGTTGCAACTGTCTGCAATGGCAGACCGTAAATCAGATCGATATTGGTCGAACGAAAACCTTCAGCCCTGGCGGCTGCCAGAACCGCGAAGGTTTGCTCTTCGCTTTGCAGGCGATTAACGGCCTTTTGCACGGCCGGATCAAAGTCCTGAACGCCCAGACTGATGCGGTTAAATCCCAGTTCGCGCAACTGGTGAATGGTCCGGCCGTCAGTCTCGCGCGGGTCGATTTCAATCGAGTATTCGCCCTGATCGTCGTTCCTTAACGAGAAATGCGCGCGCGTCACCTGCATCAGCTTTTGCATTTGCTCATAGCTCAAGAAGGTCGGCGTGCCGCCGCCCCAATGCAATTGGTTGACGATCCGGCTGCGGTCGAACAAGTCGCCCTGCATGGCGATTTCTTTATAGAGATTCTCTAAATACGGCTGGGCATGGCTGCGGTTTTTGGTAATGATCTTATTGCAGGCGCAGTAAAAACAGACCGTATCGCAAAACGGAATATGGAAATACAGCGACAAGGGGCCGCCGGCCGCGTTGGACTTGGCGATATGCTCGCGGTATTCCTGATCGCCGAAGCCTTCGTGCAGTTCCAGAGCGGTCGGGTAAGAGGTATAACGCGGACCGGCCTTGTCATAACGGTTAATCAGGTCCAGATCGAATTTAATAGATTGATCCATTATTTCACTTCGCTATCAATCACTATGATGTTGCGGGTATGATCGGCCTGAGCGACGGAATCGATCACGCCGATCAGGTCGCCGGACTGCTGCGTCGCATTGCCGGACTTCGAAATGCGCGCGATCAGTTTAACCGGATCGAAACGCGACAATTTCATTTCCGGCATCATGGCCATGCTGTCATTCAGATTCACGGTCAACGGCAGATCGGAAACCTGCTTGCGGACAATCGCCAAAGGCATTTTCGGGCCTGACAGCGCCTGGGCATAGATGAAAACAGTTTGCTCGGGGCTGATCTTTGACTTAAGCTCGGGCGCCAGACTCACCTCCACATCGATGCCTGGCGAAGCGGCTTCAGTGGGCTGCTCCTCGGGCCTCCGGTTCTCGACATTGGCCATCAGCGTCTGAATTTCCTGCCGCGCTTCCGAATCGGGCGGCAACAACGCTTCCAGCTTGCGCCACAATTGAACCGCCCCCGCCGCATCGCCCGCTTCGGCCTTGGCCATGCCGCCCAGCCACAGGCCGGTCATGTTATTCGGTTCCAGCGCCAATGCCTTAAACACCAGTTCGGCCGGCTTGCCTGAGAGCCGGCCGTCATTGGCCATGGCTAGGGCATCGGCATAAGACAGCAGCACCTCAGCCTGATCGCCCAGCAAGCGGTAGGCTTGCGCAAAAGCATCGGCGGCCTCTGGATATTGCTGCAGATATTTGTACGACCGGCCTAACATGAGCCAGCCCTGCGCATCATTGGGATTACTCTTCATGCGGGCAGCCAGACCTGCCACCATGCGGTTGATATCTTCGGGGCCGGGCATTGCTGAATTATCGCTAGTCTGATTCAATGAAGCATAGCTGCCAAGTCCCGCATACAGTGTCAGCGCCGCCAGCGGCACCAGCAAAACCAGCACGAAGACCATCCATCGCCCTTTCGTACCGGATGCTTTCGCCTGAGTTGGTATATCGAGATCATCGCTGAGCGCGACTTCCAGCTCGGCGCGCTGCTCTTCGTATTGCGCCTGGGTTAACGTCCCTGTCTGCAATTGCTCCTGAAGCTCAACCAGTCGCTGCCGGGCAATGACAATATTACGCTGGTCCTGGTCGGCAGCCGCAATTTCGCGAGAACGCCATATCGGCGGCAGGACAATCAATAAAGCGGCCAGAATCAACAGGCCGACCAGCATCCAAAATATCGTAGTCAAGATTTGTCCCCTTTTTCCAGCAAGCTGTGTATTTTTTTCCGCTTCTCGGCGCTGATCTCGACCGTTGCCGGCGTCTTGTTGCGCCGCACAAATACCAATACGGCAATCAGGCCGATAGCCAGAAAGGCGACCGGGCCAATCCACAGCACGCCGGTTTTGGCTTTGAAAGGCGGATTATATAAAACGAAATCGCCATAGCGCTGGGTCATGAAATCGGCGACATCCTGCTTGGTCTTGCCTTGCTGGAGCATTTCATAGACCTGCCGGCGCAGGTCCTTGGCCAGATCGGCGTTGGAGTCGGCAATGGTCTGGTTCTGGCAAACCAGACAGCGTAATTCCGATATCAGATCATCATAGGCCTGCTGCTGCTCGGCATTAGCAAATTCCCGGTATTCGACGCCGGCGCCGGCAAAAACGGACAAGGTCAACAGCAAGACCAGCGTTAAAATCTTCATGAGTTCTCGGCCTGTAATTTAGCGATTAAAGGGAGAAAGATAGCCTGAACGTCCTGCGATGTCACAGGCCCCGTATGCTTGTACCGGATCACGCCTTTTTTGTCGATGACGAACGTTTCCGGTACGCCGTAAACACCCCAGTCTATGCCGATACGGCCATCCTGATCCATGATGCTGACGTCGTAGGGATTGCCCAATCGGGTCAGCCAGTTTTTCGCCGCGTCCGGCTCATCCTTGTAGTTCAAGCCGACAATAACGGCCGCTTTCTGCTGAGCCAATTGATTCAAGATGGGATGTTCGGACCGGCATGACACGCACCAAGAAGCCCAGACATTGAACAGCCAGACTTTTCCTTTCATATCGGTCTGGCTTAGTGTTTCGGAAGGCGCGCCGAGTTTGGGCGCCGAAAACGCCGGCGCCGGCTTATCGATCAGCGGCGAAGGAATATCGCGCGGATTCAGGTTCAAACCGACGGCCAGGAAAACGGCCATGACGATAAAGATGACTAACGGGATAATATATTTAAGCATATCTCATCAATAAGGTTGTGGCGCAAAAGGTTCTTACCTTGCCTCTTTTATCTTGTACCGGTAGCGCCTGTCGAAAGCCGCGCACAAGCCGCCCGCCGCCATGAATACAGCGCCCAGCCAGATCCAGCGGATGAAGGATTTGTAGTAAATGCGAAGGCTCCAGGCGCCCTCGTTGCCCAGCGGCTCGCCTATGGCTACGAACAGATCCCGGAACAGGCCGGCATCGATCGCCGCCTCGGTCATCGGCATGGTCTGCACGCGATAAACACGCTTCTGCGGCTCTAACTTAGCAACCTGAGCACCTTTGTGGCTGACCGTGACGAATGCCTGCTCGGCGCGGTAATTAGGCCCTTCGGACTGCCGCACGCCATGGAACTCAAACAGATAACCCGACATATCCAGTGTCTCGCCGGGCGCCATGCGCACGTCTCGCTCGATGCTGTAAACGGTCGTGAAGGTAATGCCGACCACAAACACTGCGATACCCAGATGCGCCAGGGTCATGCCGTAAAAACCGGCCGGCACGCTCCGCAGTCGCTGCCATGAAAAGCCCCGTGCGCCGACCGCCCGGTCCATAAAGGCCAGAATCGAAATAGCCGCGGTCCATAACGCCAGCGTCACGCCCAGCACCGCCGCCCAGGAATAAAAAGGCATGACGAGAGGGATCAGCAGACCGCCTGCCGCACAGATCAGGATCGCCCAGCGCACGCGCAAGGCGACCGTCTTGATGTCGTCCCGCTTCCAGCGAAGCAGCACGCCCAAACCTACGGCAATCGACAGCGGCGCCATCAAGGGTATGAATACGGCATTGAAATAAGGCGGGCCGACCGAAATCTTGCCTAGCCCCAACGCATCGATAATCAATGGATACAAGGTGCCGAGCAGGATGCTGGCTGCCGTCACAACGAGCAGGACGTTGTTCAGTAAAATCACGGACTCTTTCGACACCAGTTCAAAAGTCGCACTGCTTTTGACGTAAGGTGCCCGGACCGCATACAGCAGCAGCGAGCCGCCGACGACAACGGCCAGGAATACCAGAATGAACAAGCCTCTGGCCGGATCGCTGGCAAACGCGTGCACCGACGTCAAAACACCAGAGCGCACCAGGAACGTACCGAGCAGACTCAAAGAAAACGCGAAAATGGCCAGCAATACCGTCCAGGTTTTGAAAACGCCGCGTTTTTCGGTTGCCGCCAAGGAATGGATCAATGCGGTTCCGACCAGCCAGGGCATGAATGAGGCATTCTCCACCGGGTCCCAGAACCACCAGCCGCCCCAGCCCAGCTCGTAATATGCCCACCAGCTGCCCAAGGCGATGCCCAGCGTCAGGAACATCCAGGCAATATTGGTCCAGGGTCTTGACCAGCGCGCCCAGGCGGCATCCAGCCGGCCTTCCAGCAGCGCCGCAATAGCGAAAGCAAACGCGACAGAGAAGCCGACATAGCCCATATACAGCATAGGCGGATGTATGGCCAGGCCGGGGTCCTGCAACAATGGGTTCAAGTCACGCCCTTCGACGGGCACTGGAAACAGGCGCTCGAAAGGATTGGAGGTCAGCAGCAGGAACAGAATGAAACCGACGGCGACCAGCCCCATGACGCCCAGCACTCTGGCAACGGTCGTCTCGGGAATGTTGCGGCTGAACAGCGCCACCAGCGCCGTCCAGCATGACAGTACCAGCGCCCAGAGCAATAAAGAGCCCTCATGCGCGCCCCAGACGCCTGAAATCAGATACAGGAAAGGTAAGGCCGTGTTCGAATTGGTCGCCACATAGGCGATCGAGAAGTCATGCGTCAAAAAGCCGTAAGTCAGACAGCCGTAAGCGATGATCATGAATAAAACCAGCGCATAAGCCGCAGGCCTCGCCACGGCAATCCAGCCAGCAATGGCGCGCGATGCGCCGATAATCGGCAATGTGCCTAAAATGGCCGCCATGCACAACGCCAGAATCAGTGAGAAATGCCCGAGTTCCGCAATCATTGTTTTTGTCCTGTCGCCTGATTCATGCCGGTCTTCAAACTGCCGGCCACTTCCGGCGGCATATAGTTTTCATCGTGCTTGGCCAGGACTTCCTCGGCGACAAAAACGCCCTGTTCATTGAGCCGGCCATGCGCTACGATGCCCTGCCCCTCTCTGAACAAATCCGGCAGAATGCCGGTATATTCGACCGTCACGTCTTTGCTGAAATCAGTCAGCTTGAAGCGCACCGTCATCCCGTCGCCGGGCCGCTCAACGCTGCCTTTGACGACCATACCGCCCAAACGGAACAGAGCATCCTTAGGCGCCTTGCCTTCGATCACATCGGTTGTCGAAAAGAAATACATCAGATTTTCATTGAATGACTTCAACGCAAAACCGGCGGCAAAACCGGTGCCGATCAGCATCAAGGCTATCAGTATCAAGCGTTGTTTTCTGGCTGGTTTCATAGCGTACCTTGTCGTTTCTGCTTTAAAGCCTGCTGACGTAAAAATTGTTTACGCCGCACGATGGGAATGACGATATTGGCCAGCAATACAATGAAAGTGACCGCGTAAGAAGTCCACACATAAAAGGCGTAACCGCCCATTGCAAAAAATTCCTGCCAATTCATCATTCAGCTCCCAATGATGCCATAGATTTGACCCATTGCGCGTTGCGTTCGCGTGAAAGCAGTTCGACGCGGGCGCGCTGCAGCATGGCGATCAGATAATAAAATTTAAAAGCCACCGCCATCAACAACAGCGGTATCAGCATGCTGACATGAATGGAAGGCTTATCCATTTTGGTCACGGTCGGACCTTGATGCAAGGTGTTCCACCATTCAACGGAATAATGGATGATCGGGATATTGACTACGCCAACCAGCGCCAGAATCGCCACGGCCTTCGATGCCGTGCGCTTGTCATCTATCGCACCGTAAAGGCCGATGACGCCGAGATACAAAAACAGCAGAATCAATTCGGACGTCAAACGTGCATCCCAGACCCACCAGGTTCCCCACATCGGCTTGCCCCACAGCGAACCGGTCACTAACGCGATAAACGTAAAACCGGCGCCGACCGGCGCGCTGCTGACGGCGACGATCTCGGCCAGTTTAATACGCCAGACCAGTCCTATGCCGCCGGCAATGGCCATGACGACGTAGATAAACAATGACATCCAGGCGCTGGGCACATGGATATAGATAATGCGGTAGCTGTCGCCCTGCTGATAGTCCGGCGGAGCCAGATAAAGTCCGCCGTACAGGCCTGCCGCCAGCAGCAGCAGAAAAATTACCGCCAGCCACGGCATCAGGCGCTCCGTAAAAGCATAAAAATGCGGCGGCGAAGCCATGCGATGGAAGAATCTAACAACCGGATCCGGAATCAAAAACATAATGAACAGATAAAAAGCGAAAAGTTAAAGACAAAAAGTGGAAGACCCCTGAATTACTTTAGCAGCCTTACAAACCCGTTTTTTTATGCCTTGCAATTAAGACGGCATCCAAACTTCGTTCAATCATATACTCAGGCAATCTATTAAAATCAAAGCCAATGCCGTCTTTGATCATCCGATCAATACCAGACAATTGACCTGCTTCGGAAATATCATTGAAGAATAATGTGTAAATAAGGTAATCGGTAAAAACGCTCTATTCTTTAATTTGTAACTGATGTTATGCAAAGGCGGTTTCATCCCGTTTGCCGCGCCAAGCGCCGCAGCTTTTAGCGGCGGTAGACTGGGTTGCTAAACCCAGCATTTCGTCCGCCCACGCCGGGTTTCCGCTAAAGCTCCAACCCAGCCTACACAGGCTGTTAAAAGCAAGTAACTCGCCCTCGGGCGCGGTAAATCCGATTAACACAACCGTCGCGTTAGCGACACTTTGTTAAACCGATCTGAATTCAACTTACTGTGTAACATCAGTTTGTAATATTCTTCGCCCATTCTACGAAATATTATCAGCTAATACTCATTTTTAATGCCGCAGCTACAGGTAGTGGCGCCAGCACCAATGCCATCAATAAAATCGCTATCAAAATACTGATTTGCGCGTCCACAGGCAAGCCGCTGCCCGCCATCTCTACCGCATTGCCGGCAAAAATCAGTACCGGCACGTACAGCGGCAGAACCAGCAAAGACAGAATCATGCCGCCCCGGCGCAGGCCTATCGTTAGCGCGACGCCGATGGCACCTATTAAACTCAATACCGGCGTTCCCAGCAGCAACGTCAGCAACAAAACGCTTAACGCCGAACCAGGCATACCCAGGAAAACAGCCAGCAGCGGCGCCACCAGCAGTAACGGCAAACCTGTCACCAGCCAATGGGCAATTATTTTGCCCAGAACCAAAACAGAGGTCGGATGCGGACTCAACAAAATCTGCTCCAGAGAACCATCGTCAAAATCCGAGCGAAACAGGCTATCCAGCGAAAGCATGGCGGCCAGCAGCGCCGAAACCCAGATAATTCCGGGGGCAATGGCTTGTAATAACTTCGGCTGCGCGCCTATTCCCAACGGAAACAGCGTGATTACCAGGATGAAAAACAGCAGCGGATTAACCATTTCCGAGCGCCGGCGCAATGCCAGGACCAGATCGCGCCGGATAATGGCGAAAAATGCACGTGATAAAGACATCAGGACAAATTAATACGTTGCACGTCAACATCATGCAAATCGATGTCATGATGTGAAGTCAGGATGATCATGCCACCTTTGACCGCATGTTCGATCATTAAAGTTTCAATAAGAGCAATCCCCTGTTTATCCAATGAGGTAAAAGGCTCATCAAGAATCCACAATTGATTGTCCGTGATCAGCAAACGGGCCAATGACAATCTTCTTTTTTGTCCAGCCGACAAGGTCTGCACGAGTGCATCATCGAATCCGGCCAGATGGACTTTATCTAAAGCTGCCTCAATCGTATAGCGTCCAGGCTTGCTTAATGCCAATGCCATTTTTAAATTTTCAAGTACGGTCAGTTCTTTTTTAATGCCGTCCAGATGGCCGACATAAGCCATCTGCGCATAAAACTGACTGTCGTTTACGGCTTCACCGCACCAGCGCACCTGCCCCGCATCCGGCTCGCGAAACCCGCATAGAATGCGCAGCAACGACGTTTTACCGCTGCCGTTTTTACCTTCCAGCAATAAAACTTGGCCCGAGTATAGCGCGAAATTAAGCCCGGCAAACAGGACTTTGTCATCGCGTATGCAGCTTAAATCACTGCCTTGCAAAAATAATTGTTGCTTTGTCGCTATCATGTTTTTAGTTCGAGCGCTGCCTTACAGCCTCATACAGCAATACGCCGGTAGCCACAGATAAATTGAGACTCTCCACTTGCCCCAGCATGGGCAGTTTAACCAGAAAATCACATTGTTCCTGCGTCAACCGCCTCAAGCCCTTGCCTTCGGCGCCAACCACTACGGCAAGCGGCATGGTCAAGTCAGTCTGATAGACAGTCTGGTTTGCGGAACCGGCGGCTCCCATGATCCAGATGCCTTGATCCTTGAGCCAACGCAGGGTTCTGGACAAATTGGTCACCTGATAAACAGGCACTGTTTCGGCCGCGCCGCTGGCCACTTTACAGACTGTCGGTGTAATGCCGGTTGCGTTGTCCTTGGTAATAATCACGCCCTGCACACCCGTTGCATCGGCCGTTCGAAGACAGGCGCCGAGATTGTGCGGGTCCTGGACATTGTCCAGCACCAGCAATAAAGGCGTGCCTGATAAAGCTTCCACAGCCTGCTTTAAGTCGCTTTCCGACAGCTCGGCCGGCATTTCCACTTCGATCACAATGCCCTGATGATTCTTGCCTTCGGCAAATCGGTCGAGTTTTTTGCGATCGGTTTTTTCCGGGTCTATGCCCAACGACAGCAAATCGTCAATAGCCTGCATCAAGCGTTTGTCTTGCCGTTGCGTGTCCACCCAGGCTTTATTGATTTTTTTGGGTGAGTAATCCAAAGAGGCCTGTACCGCATGAATACCGAATAGTTTGGTTAACTTCATTTTTTACTTCTACGCCGCTTTTTTTTAGGTTTGCTCAACGCCGCTTGCTTATGCACCAGTTCAAAATCAATTTTCTTTTCATCCAGGTCTACGCGGACTACTTTGACCTTGACGCTGTCGCCCAAACGATAGCGGGTGCCGGTTTTTTCGCCAAGCAACTGATGACTGGTCGGATCAAAATGAAAGTAATCCTGAGCCAGATTGCTGATATGAACCAAACCTTCCACATAAATTTCGGTCAACTCGATAAACAAGCCGAATGAAGTGACTGATGAAATAATGCCGGGGAATTCTTCGCCGACCTTATCCATCATATACTCGCATTTGAGCCAGCTGATTACATCCCGTGTGGCATCATCGGCGCGGCGTTCATTGGCAGAGCAATGCTCACCCAGTTTCTCCATGTCAGGCAGCCCGTAAGAGAAATTCTCTGCGGTTTTGCCTTGCAGACAATGTCTAATGGCGCGATGGACGAGCAGATCCGGATAACGTCGTATAGGTGAAGTAAAGTGAGCATAAGCTTCCAGCGCGAGACCGAAATGGCCTTTTAACTCAGGACTGTAGACTGCTTGGGACATGGAACGCAATAAAACGGTCTGTATCAAGTGCGCATCAGGCCTGCCTTGGATCGAATCCACTAAATACATATAGTCCAGAGGCGTTGGTTTGGCGCCGCCACCCAATCTTAAGCCCAATTCGCCAAGAAAACTTCTCAAGCTCAGCAATTTATCAGGAGTTGGCCCATCATGTATCCGCAGCAACTTGGGCATTTTCTTACGGTTTAAAAATCGCGCTGCCGCCATGTTTGCTGTAATCATGCATTCTTCAATCAGCTTGTGCGCATCATTGCGCACTACAGGCACTATTTTTTCGATTTTACGGTTTGGCCCGAAGATAATGCGTGTTTCCTGTGTATCAAAATCCATTGCGCCGCGTTCTTCCCGGCTTTTACGCAGAACTTTATACAGCGCATATAGCTCCTGCAGATGCGGCATCAAAGCTTTATACTGCTTGGCCAGTTTCTTATCGCCTTCGACGAGCATCTTGGCTACATTGGTGTAAGTCAATCTGGCATGTGAGCGCATCACGGCTTCAAAGAAGCGTGATCTGAAGACTTTACCTTGCTGGCTTATATAGAGTTCGCAGACCATACATAAACGGTCTACGTCGGGATTGAGCGAGCATAATCCGTTCGACAGGATCTCCGGCAGCATCGGGATGACCCTTTCCGGAAAATAGACAGAAGTGCTGCGGTTTTGCGCCTCTCTGTCCAAAGCCGTATTGATCTGCACATAATGAGAGACATCGGCGATTGCCACCAATAATTTCCAGCCGGTTGAAGTTTTCTGGCAATAGACCGCGTCATCAAAATCGCGGGCATCTTCGCCGTCGATTGTGACGAGAGGAATATCCCGTAAATCGACCCGATTCTGCTTGGCCGATTCCGGCACTTCATTCTTTAACGGTTTAATTTCTTTCAGCAGTTCATCGGGCCATTGATTGGGCAATTCATAGGAGCGAATAGCCATCTCAATTTCCATGCCGGGCGCCATATGATCGCCCAGCACTTCGATGACCCGGCCGATAGGCTGCCGCAGTTTGGTCGGTTGTTCAAGGATTTCTGCAACAACGATCTGCCCTACTTTGGCTTTGCCAGCATCGCCTTTTTCAATGAGGACGGTTTGCGCGATATTCTTAATATCCGGCACCACATAGGTAAAGCCTCTTTCCTTGTAGAGCCGTCCTACAATCTGGTGTGTATTCCTTTCAATAATTTCAACAACTGCGCCTTCCCTACGGCCTTTTTTATCGATTCCTGAAACGCGGACAACGGCCCTGTCGTTATGTATTAATTGATCCATTTCCCGTGGCGACAGAAACAGATCATCAGAGCCGTCATCAGGTTTAATGAAACCAAAACCGTCGGGATGACCGATAATGCGGCCGGCAATTAAATCCCTACTGTTAACCAGGCAATATTGCTGCGCCCGATTAAAGATCAATTGCCCATCTCGTTCCATAGCTCTGAGCCGACGCCGCAACGCCTCCAACTGGTCTTCCCCTGCCAAGGAAAAGGCTCTTGCAATCTCTTTACGGCGCAGAGGCCGCCCTACCTCCTCAATAAGCTGCAGAATCAGCTCACGGCTGGGGATCGGATTCTCATACTTCTCAGCTTCGCGCTGAGCATATGGGTCTATTGTTGAACTAAAATCAACGTCTTTTTTTGACTTCGCTGTCATTTATTTTAATGAAATGCAAGGTGATGGATACCATAAGTAATATTCATATAATACATTACTTAGTATATCGATTAGCATGAAAAGAAAAAACTTTTGAATTTTTCGCGTGTATACAAAAAAAGAATCTCCATTTATCTGGCTCTCCATTTGTGCAGTTAATTAACATTTCTATGTCCAAGACGGCCTGAAATTCATATCTTCAGACCTTAGAATAGATTACAGACTAATTGTTCATTGGAGGAAATTGGTTATTAAGAGTTCCTTAAACTTCAAAAATAACCTCAATGTTAAAAAAATTTACAATTTGTTTGACAAAAATCAAATAAGCCAATATTATATGCGCTCACTCAGCTTATACAGCTTCCCTCAGCCGAGGTGGTGAAATTGGTAGACACGCTAGCTTCAGGTGCTAGTTGGGGCAACCCAGTGGAGGTTCAAGTCCTCTCCTCGGCACCATCACTTTTTAAGAATATCAAAAACTTGCGCTTTTTACTTTAAGCTCGCAATTGGAACCGATAGTCTACCTATCGCTAGATAACGCGCAAAAATTCTGTTTTGGCCTTGCCGAAAGCCTCGATGTCATCTCAGCTTTCCACCCACGCAGATGACTGCATGTATGCAGAATTTCCAGCATCGAATGCAATTTCCTACGCTTCGATAAGAAAATCGCCCAATCGACCAAAACCATCTAAAAAAATCCATTTCTTACTGTTCCATTAATCAAGTCGCTCAAAACGAAGCACTCCAGAGCTTAATCAGGCACCCCCGCTTCCCCATGCTCCAACTATTGACAACATGCGCAGCATATGGTAATCATTAATCATGTGTTAGTATTTTCTAAACACATTTCGTCGTTAGACGCTGCCATCCAAGCATAAGGAAAACATATATCACCGTCTTGCTATTAAGGAAACGTATATGTTGTACAACAATATTGGTAAACACACCATTAAAAGTGTAAAAGACGCCGGAAAAATTATTGTCTTAGAGGACAATTCAAAGTGGGAAGTCTATTCCCTTGATAAATTCACATCGAAAATATGGGGCTTCGCAGACAGAGTTACCATCAAACCTGACATCGGCTCTAAATTTAGAATTGAACGTATGGCTAGAAGTGGTAAAGTCGAGAAAGTTAGAGCAACTCTTTTAAATTAACCATTTCCGTCAAAAACTCAACCTAACAAAAAGGCCGCTTATGCGGCCTTTTTTCATAATTATCTATTATGATAGCTAAGCATCTTAAAAATCACTTGTTACAGATGCAGCGCTTTTATTTGTTCCTTTTTCAATAGACATGAACCAAAGGAATTACATGAAGAGAGGAAGACTTATTCATTTCGAGACCTTTCCCCAGAAAGCCATCGGCTCATGCGAACGGATGCTCCAGAATAATTGTTTCATCTCTGTCAGGTCCTGTTGACAATATAGCCACCTTAACGCCTACAAGCTCTTCAATTCTCTTGATGTAGGCCTTGGCATTCTCAGGCAGGGCATTAAAGTCGGTTACGCCGGCTGTAGTTTCGTTCCAGCCTGGCATCTCTTCGATAATGGCCTGGCATTCTTCATATTGATCCGCGCCTAAAGGGGCTGTTTCAGTAATGTGCCCGTTAAGTTTGTAAGCCGTACATATACCGACTTTTTCCAAACCATCAAGCACATCCAGTTTGGTTAAACAAATTCCGCTTAAACTGTTCATTTTCGCCGATTTACGCATGGAAACCGCATCAAACCAGCCGGTACGGCGTTTACGCCCTGTCGTAGCGCCGAATTCATGCCCTTTTGTACCCAAATGTTCACCGTTGCCATCATGCAATTCAGTCGGAAAAGGACCGTTTCCTACGCGAGTTGAATAAGCTTTGGTAATACCCAGCACGTAATGAAGATCCAGAGGACCGATGCCGGTTCCTGTCGCCGCTCCGCCCGCTGTAGTATTGGACGAGGTGACATAAGGAAAAGTGCCATGATCAATATCCAGCAAAGCGCCTTGAGCTCCTTCAAATAATAGATTCTTGCCTTCAGTCTGATATTTGTAGAGTTCCTCACCCACATCCGCCAGCATAGGCTTGATTTGCTCACCCAGCTTTAGCGCCTCATCAAGTGTCTGCTGATAATCTACCGCATCAGCATGATAATAATTAGTCAGCATGAAATTATGATATTCAACCAACTCTTTCAGTTTTTCTGCAAAACGCTTCGGGTTCAGCAGATCACCGGCGCGCAATCCCCGCCGAGCCGCCTTGTCCTCATAGGCAGGACCGATGCCGCGTCCTGTCGTACCGATCGCTTTGCTGCCGCGGGCTTTTTCACGCGCCTGATCTATGGCAACGTGTACCGGCAAAATCAGAGTGCAGGCTTCACTGATCAATAGACGGTTTCTGACCGGGATGCCGGCCTTTTCAAGCAGTTCAATTTCTTCCATCAAGGCATTCGGCGACAATACCACGCCATTGCCGATCATGCATTGCACATCATCCCGCAGGATGCCGGAAGGAATAAGATGCAGAACGGTTTTCTCCCCCCGTATAACCAGAGTATGACCTGCATTATGTCCGCCTTGAAAACGAACGACCGCTTCCGCCTGATCTGTCAGCAGATCAACCAGCTTACCTTTACCTTCATCGCCCCATTGAGTACCGATGACAACGACATTTTTTCCCATAATTATTCCAAACTTAAGCTAAGGCCGTTACGACCCAGTTTTGATTATCTTTTTCTAAAATAGATGTACAACCCAGATCCCCGGCATTTCCAGTTTGACCTGGCAACTGCTGAATGACAATCTGACCTTGCGCGCGTAAATCCCTGATTTTTTCGTTCAGTGCCAAATCATCTAAACAAGGAGCGAAAATTAGCGTCCGCCGTTCTTTCTGATTGATTTCCTTGCTTAATGACGATAATAATTTCAAATCGGCACTAAACCCTGTTGCCGGACGCGCACGTCCAAAAACAGCGCCGATGTTGTCATAGCGGCCGCCTCGAGCGATTTCTCTTCCCAGCGATGGCACAAAAGCCGCAAATACCACACCGGTATGATAATGATACCCTCGCAGTTCCGCTAAATCGAAACTGATCGGCAATGATGGATAAATGCCAGACAGCCTTTCCGCGATAGACTCCAGATCAGCCAAGGCTTGCCTCACATTTCCATCAGCAACCGACAGTACTGTGCGCGCTTTATCAAGAGTTTCCTTGCCACCATTCAGTTCCGGCAATTTAAGAAACATCGCCTTAAGTGCGCTATCAATGGCAAAACCATCCATTAATTCCTGAAGCTCTGGCTTGGCTTTACGCTGCAATACATCAAATAATGCAGTTTCCTGCACTTCCGTTAATCCTGCCTGTCTCGATAAAGCCCGGTATATGCCCACGTGGCCCAAATCAAGATGAACATTTTGCAACCCCGTTATCGCCAGCATTTCCAGCATTAAACGAATAACTTCCACATCGCTTTCCTTGCCGGCATGACCGTAAAGCTCGGCGCCAATCTGCATCGGACTTCTGGTTTTCTCCAAAGCATCGCCGCGTGTATGCAGAATAGTTCCCACATAACAAAGACGCGTGGGCCATTCATGTTTGAGATTATGAGCATCTATTCTGGCAACCTGCGGCGTCATATCAGCCCTTACTCCGAGCATTTCACCGCTAATCTGATCCGTCAGTTTAAAAGTTTGCAGTTCCAGATCATGCCCTGAACCGGTCAACAACGAGTCCAGATAATCTATAAACGGAGGGATAACTTGCTCATAGCCCCAGCAAGCAAACGTATCTAATATTTTACGGCGTAAGCTTTCAAGATGCTTGGCATCTTCCGGCAAAATCTCATCAATGCCGTCTGGCAACAGCCAGGAGTCTTTTTGTTGCATATTTTTGCGCGTCCACTCAAACAAAACGCCCCGCACGGGCGGAGCGTTTCTATATTTTAAAGCAATGTAGTGAATGAACCTACTTCACTAAAACCATCACGGCTATTTTTGCCTCTTAAAGTACTTAAAGAAATCCGAGTCAGGTTCGAGCACCATTATATCCGAGCCTGAGAAAGATCCTCTATAAGCGTTCAAGCTACGGTAAAAAGCAAAGAACTCAGCATCTTGTCCATATGCATTTGCATATATCTCTGCCGATTTCGCATCGCCTTCGCCACGCAGCTTTTCCGCATCGCGGTAAGCATTAGCCAGCGTGACGACCTGTTGCCTGTCTGCATCGGCACGAATTCTCTCCGCAGCTTCCGCACCCTGCGAACGGAATTCGCGAGCAACTCTTTCACGCTCCGCTTCCATTCTGCGAAAAACAGAACTGCTGACTTCGCTAGGCAAATCAATGCGTTTAACCTGGACATCGACAATATCCATACCCAAATTTGCCGCAATAGCTCTGGAATTTTTGATTAGAATTTCACGAATAGCCCGACGATCAGTCGAAACTAATTGCTTGATATCACGTTTACCGAATTCGCCACGGAAGGCATCTTTTATAATTTGATCCAGACGCAGGTTGGCTTGATCTATATCCCCGCCTACCACGGTATAAAAAGTGGTTACATCGCCAATTCGCCATTTAACAAAAGAATCAACGATCACATTCTTTTTCTCCGCCGTTAAAAAGCGCTCAGGTTTTGAATCCATAGTCTGGATACGTGCATCGAACTTCTTAACATTGTTAATAAAAGGCATCTTGAAATGAAGTCCAGGCTCGTAATCAGACTTTACGATTTCACCTAACTGGAATTTGATCGCCTTTTCAGTTTCATTAACTGTAAATATGCACATCATGCCGATAAGCAACAGCGCGCCTATGCCTAACAATATTTTATTATTCTGTGTCATTGGCGCCCCCTTGCATCACGACCGCGAGTTGTAGTTCGCAACGCAGGTTGTTCTATTTTAGTTGTCTGTTCAGGCTGTTCTGCCGCGCTTTGAGGAGCAGGCTGTGAAGTTGGATGCGACTGCTGGATCATCTTATCTATTGGTAAGTAAAGCACATTATTGCCGCCTTTAGTGTCAACCATGACCGTATTTGTTTCATTCAATATGGATTCCATGGATTCAAGATAAAGACGTTGTCTCGTTACTTCAGGCGCTTTTTTGTATTCTGTCAGCAATTTGGAAAAACGATTGGCTTCACCTTCTGCCCGAGCGATAACCTGCTCCTTATAGCCTTCGGCTTCCTGGAGCGCTCTGGCTGCCGCACCACGTGCCTTGGGCACAACGTCATTAGAATAGGCTTCCGCTTCGTTAATTAGGCGCTGCTGATCTTCACGCGCTTTAATGGCATCTTCAAACGCGCTTTGAACCTGTTCAGGCGGCTGCGCATCCTGGAGGTTAACACTAGTAACCTGAATACCGGACTGATAATTGTCCATGATATCCTGTATTTCCTTCTTAATCTGGGCCACAACTTCACTACGGCCTTCCGTCAAGACAAAATCCATTTTGCTGCTACCGACGACGCCGCGGGTTGCGCTCTCTGTAGCCTGCTTCAAAGTAGCTACAGGGTTGGCCACATTGAAGAGAAATTGCTTAGCATCTTTAATCTGATACTGAACAGCCAGACGAACGTCAACAATATTTTCATCCTTGGTCAGCATTAATGCTTCTTTGGGCACCGTTCCAAGAGTCTGCTCGCTGCCCGCGCTCCGGTAACCAACTTCAATGTAACGCTGCTGCTTAATATTGATAATATCAACGCGCTCAATGGGTGCA
Source organism: Methylobacter sp. Wu1 (assembly GCF_036553575.1). Lineage (NCBI taxonomy): Bacteria > Pseudomonadati > Pseudomonadota > Gammaproteobacteria > Methylococcales > Methylococcaceae > Methylobacter > Methylobacter sp. Wu1. Next base: position 71,927 of record NZ_JAZHOC010000064.1, read on the forward strand.
GGAAAATGCCAGTTCAAGCCCGGCTCAGTAGTAACGGTATATTTGCCAAAGCGCGTTTCAACGCCCTGGTTCCCCGCATCGACAGTGTAAAAACCGAATAATCCCCATACCAGGACCACGCCACCTGCTATCCAAAAGCCAAGACCTTTTATTGGACCGCCGGAAGAACCTTCGCCGCCACCTTTACCGCCGCCAAAAATCCTGCCCAATTTTTCTTGCAATGAACGTATCGCTTCATCGAGATCAGGTGGACCCTTTTGGTCACCCCGACCACTCCAAGGGTCTTTCTTATCGCCGCCAGGCTCATTCCAGGACATACATATGCTCCATATGGGATTATTTGTAATTTATTTAATGGTTATTCCGAAGGACGTTCAGCCAGCAGCATAGGCCGCCGGCCTAACCTACCCATGCAAATCCTACATTTTTATCCAATTCTGATTGTTTAGCTGGGGAATTATCCTAAAAAAAAACACTTTATACAAACCTAAGCTAAAGTAATTCTTCAATTTCTATTGATTTGAGCAAACCTAAATGCTTCGCATCCATCTCGATAACTAATTCATAGCCGCCGAAATCATCAACTTCCTCTTCAAGTATTTTAGCAACAGCAAATAGTTTAGCTCTCACATCCCCTTGATCAGGCCTCAAATAGCATTTTCTTTTGATTCTGGTGCTTGAAAACATTTCCGCCAGTGCCTGGTAAAGAAGATCGACACCCTCTCCTGTTTCGGCAGACAGCCATACCCGCACGGGATTCCCTGCCTCATCGCGATCAATCCGAGGATTAATATCCGTTAATAAATCAATTTTATTGAAAATTTCCAATTGCCTGATTTCGTTAGCCTCTATATCTTCCAGCACCTGATTGACCTGAATTATAGTCTCATCTCTGTCTTCGGCATTAGCATCAATCACATGCAACAACAAATCTGCTTCACTGGCTTCCTGCAGCGTAGATTTAAATGCGGCAACCAATTCATGCGGCAAATGGCGAATAAAACCAACCGTATCGGCAAGCACTATTTCCGCGCTATTGGGCAATTGACAATTACGTAATGTTGGGTCCAAGGTAGCAAAGAGCTGATCCGCTGCGTAGATATTCGCCCCGGTCAATTTATTAAATAGTGTTGATTTTCCGGCGTTGGTGTACCCTACCAACGAAACAGACGGAATTTCGGCTTTTTTTCTTTTACTCCGTCCTTGATGCCTTTGCTTTTCAACTTTTTCCAATCGCTGTTGAATCTGCTTAATACGCAAACCCAATAGTCTCCGGTCAGTTTCCAACTGAGTTTCGCCCGGACCACGCAGACCGATACCACCTTTTTGACGCTCCAAATGCGTCCAGCCTCTGACTAGTCGAGTTGATAAATGACGCAGTTGAGCTAACTCAACCTGCAACTTCCCTTCAAAAGTTTGTGCGCGCTGGGCAAAGATATCAAGAATCAATCCATTCCTGTCCACCACTCGAACACCTAATGCATTTTCAAGGTTTCTTTCCTGACTAGGTGAAAGCGGATGGTTGAATAAAACAATATCTGCAGACTGGCTTTCTATAACATTTTTTAGCTCATCAAGCTTGCCTGTTCCGATAAAATATTTCGGGTCAGGACTGCGCCGACTGCCGGTTACCACGTAAACAGGATCTGTCCCGGCCGATTTAGCCAATTCCTTTAATTCTAAAAGATCTTCCTGCCCGGAATGAAGTGTTAGATGAACCAAAATCGCTCGCTCACCTGAGCCAGGACGATCAAACAAGTAAACACTCCAATACCATATTTATAAAAAGATTGTTATTTTCTTTTGTTTTAATGTTTTTCGGCACCAAGACTTACTCTCAAAGAGTTATTCTTCATTAGATTCATTTTCACGCGTTAGCTTTACGGCCTTACTCGGCACAATCGTTGAAATGGCATGCTTGTATACCATTTGGCTGACTGTATTCTTGAGCATAATCACATACTGATCAAATGAATCCACTTTTCCTTGCAATTTAATTCCGTTAACAAGGAAAATTGAAACAGGTGTATGTTCTTTTCTAAGAGTATTTAGAAAATTATCCTGCAAATTCTGACCTTTTGACATCCGGTTTCTCCTTATTATTTTTTATAAAAAAGCTGCTTAAGACAATTGCAATTACAAGTCATGACAAAAGCTTATGAAATAACTCAAAAATTGCTTCTAGATATTTTAACGCCATTCAGACTGAATTTTCATATATTCCTGCTTTCTCATGCTTAAAAATATAAAAATCCGCATCATTACTAAAATTTGTCCGGTAAATTGATCTCTAACCGTTGTTTTGCCGTATCCGGCACGTAACCGAGTACTCTCGGCCGGCCTGTCTTCTTCATAAGACTTTATTTGCAAGCTTATAGCCGGAAGCACACTAACCGTCCATACACCCTGAAATCTTATTGCATTGCCAATGCCTGCACCTGATGCTCATAAGCCTTTACTCTCACAACGACTGCTGACGCTCCGTTTATCCAGTTTAAAATACCCAATAAGCCCAACCGCTACATTTTTGCAGCATTTAATGCAATATTGATGAAAATAATTCCACCGAATTGGTCTGCATCCATCGATTGCCACTCGTAATCGGGAAAATATCGGCTGACAGACAAATGGCTTTTTGCAGTGCTCAAACGCGCCTATTGTCAGACAATAAAATTCGCTTTTTGTGCAAACCATTTTTTATCAAGATTTCCTGTTATCGTCACCTTTACTGACAAAGACTGTCCATTGTCGTCTACTTTTACTTATGTGATCAGTGTTTTACCGATCTGGAATTTTGCCAATCCGCTTCAATAATTATAGTCTTGGCTCAAAAACAGACTGCAGTTTTAGACATATTGATTGCCCTGTTTTTAACCCAACCTGACATCCATTGAAGAAAAATTGCTATCCGTTGCAACAAAGACCATAATTTTTTGCTGCCGTTTAAGAATTTTTTAGCGCGAACTATAACTGACTGAAGATACGAATAACGCGTACTCCTTTGCATTAATATAAAGACAGACTCTGCTTTAGATAGAATTGGATGGCGCTTTTAGTAAGGCATTAATCCACAGCCCATCTTTTCGCAGTCAAATGTCTGGCAGATGGTTCCTGTTTTAGTCTGATGAAAAATTCACGACCTGTTCCACAAAGATATCCGGCTGTTGCACATGCACCCAATGCCCCGCATTCGCAATGACATTGAGCGTAGCTTTGGGAAATAACGTAGCAATATCCTCGGATTTGACGTAATTCGAATCTGCACCGGCAATGAACAGTGCCTTTCCGACAAAAGGTGCCAACGTTCCAGCATCGGGAAAAGCTACTATATTCGGAGCCATCCGGTAAAAAATATCCAGATCAATTCTCCAGCGATACTCGCCATGGTTCAGTACAAGATTTTGCAATAAAAATTGACGATAGCTAAGTTCCGGTATGTCTGCTGCGAGCATGGCTTCCGCCTGCTTACGATTGCTGATTTCACTAAGCGGCAAGGACTTCAGTGCTTGAATGAGAGGATCAAAACTGTGCTTATAACTGACCGGAGCAATATCAACGACCACCAACTTGTCCACACTCTCGGGATAATTAAGCGCAAACCACATCGCAATCTTACCGCCCATGCTATGCCCCAATAAATTGACCTTCTTTATCCCTCGCTGATCGATAAACGACTTAAGATCGGCAGTCATGGAAGGATAATCCATTAATGGATCATGAGGCGACACGCCGTGATTACGCATATCCGGCACATAAACATGAAATTTATCCGACAGCCGGTCAGCCACTTGTCGCCAATTACGCGAGGAAGCAAAAAAGCCATGCAGAATAATTAACGGACAATTATCCGAACTACCCGATTCTTCAAACGCTAATTCGACAGTTTTCATTATGCAAACCCGAATATGGCGCCCAGCAAGCCGCCAAAGACGCCGCCCCAAACAACCAGCCACCCCAGATGCTCGCGGATTATCGCCTGAACCATTTCTTTGACTAATTGAGGTGTCAGTTCACTCAATCGCTTATCAATCACTGTTTCAATTTTGCCGACAATGTCCTCACCGATTTTATGCGCATTCAAGCCCTGCTGCAGCGCTGCCTTAAAGCTGTCGGATTCAACTGTCTCAGTCAATGTATGCTTCATCTTTTCGATAAAAGGCTCTTTTAACGGTGCCAGCGCTTCCGGCCCACCCATCATCATCAGCATGCCGCCAAAAGAAGAGCCCATGATAGATACAACCAGCCCTTCATACACTCTATCATAATCAACCGCGTTCAATAGCGGCTCCAGATTCAATATTTTTTCGCCTTGCTGCTCTTCAGCCTCAATAAAATTCTCAATATTATTGATCGTAAAGAACTGCTGCATCATGAGTTGCTTGATAGAGCTCTTAAACTCTTCAAATCGGTTCGGTATTACGCCTGAACCGTATAGATAAGGTACTTTCTCAAATAGCATATGAATGGCCAGCCAATTGGTAATTGCGCCCGACAGGGCAAAGTAACCAATTGCTCTCACCAGTTCCTGTTGTACGATATAGCCTGTAATAATAATCGCAACAGCAATTAGATTAGTGAGAAAACTTTTATCAATTATTTTTTCCATTGTTTTTAATATAGAGTTGGAAACTTCTCCAACCACTGCTGAAAATTCTAAAATTTTGCTTAAAATGGGATGTGCGTGATCAACTGACGCCAAGTTTTCAACTTAGGCAGTCGCCGCCAGAACTTTTGCTTTGAGTTGTCTTTATTATATCAAGGCATCATCAGTCTATGTAATATTGATGGATTTAGTAATTATAAAATAAGATTGGCCAATATGGCTTTTAGTAGCTTGCCCATTTCTATACATACTGCCCTGCGCACCAGGCTGAAGACCATGCCCATTGAAAATTATAGCCGCCCAGCCAGCCGGTAACATCCAACACTTCGCCAATAAAGTAAAGCCCTGGCACCGCATTGCTTTCCATTGTTTTAGACGAGATGGCGTTACAGTCAACCCCGCCACAAGTCACTTCAGCAGTACGATAGCCTTCGGTGCCGTTAGGCTTAATGGCCCAGCTATGAATCTGCTCCGAAATCTGTCGAATCTGTTTGTCGGAAAGGTCCTGCAAGGAGAGCTCCAGCACATCCTCAGCAAATAAGCTACTGATCAATCGCTTAGGTAAGTAACCGTCCAGGTACGTCTTCAGCTTGCTTTTGATCTTTTGCAGACGCTTTGATTTCAGATCCGCATCCAGATCCATGCCCGGCAGCAGATTAATCATTATTTCCTCACCAGGACGCCAATACGATGAAATCTGCAAAACAGCCGGACCACTCAAGCCGCGATGCGTAAACAAAATATTTTCACTAAAGCTTCGGCTTTTGTTGCTGATGACGCATGGAACCGCAACCCCCGATAACACCGCGAATTTAGCTTTATCCTCCGGCTGCAATGTAAACGGCACCAGGCCCGCACGCGTAGGCAGCACTTTGATGCCAAACTGTTGTGCGATTTTATAGCCCAAAGGCGTAGCGCCCATTTTCGGAATGGACAGGCCGCCGGTTGCAACCACCAATGACTGACAGATATAGTTGCCTTTGTTAGTTTTAAGCTGGAAGCGCTTGTCGATTGCCTGCTCAATGGTGCCTATGCTGGTGTTCAGCTGTATGACTGCACGGGCTTTATCGCATTCCGATAGCAGCATATTGAGAATATCGCGAGCGCTCTCATCACAGAATAACTGCCCATGATCTCTTTCATGAAATGGAATACGGTAGCGCCCGACTAGGGCCAGAAAATCCCACTGCGTGTATCGGCTTAGCGCTGATTTGCAAAAATGCGGGTTATGTGAAATGTAATTGTCAGGTCCAACCTCATAATTAGTAAAATTGCAGCGTCCGCCGCCGGACATCAGAATTTTTTTGCCAGCCTTGTTGGCATGATCCAGAACAATGACTTTACGGCCTCTTTTGCCCGCCTCGATCGCGCACATCAAACCTGAGGCCCCTGCGCCTATAATGATCACATCAGCCTCAATCATGACCCGCTCCCACACAAAAGCGGGCAACTATACAACAAATATGCTCATTTTTTAAACATAAAAACCGGTCGTATAGCCAGGCTTTTTATACTGGAACTATTGCAGCTCACTAGACCACTAGAAAAGCTCAGGATAACTGTCCGGCTCATGCATGATCTCAGGACCGAGCTCGCTGAACTTAAACAGCCTCATAGCGCGCTCACCATTGTAATCGACAACACGCAAATGATCCGTTTCATATAAATCATGGGTCGCTATATCAAAATGCTTGCCATACCGTTCTTTTGCCAGCTCCAAAGGAATTTCGTGAGCGATGAATTTATAGATGCCTTTGCCAGCCAACTTTTCCAGAAACAATTTGTGTTCGACATCGTCATGCTGCGATAGAACCACCAGAGTACCACTGCCAGAGAATAATAAATAAGCTTTCACAATTGTCTCTCCTCTCCGCTAACTTAATAAAGGAGCAATAACCAGGCTGACAATAGCCATCACATTGATGAGAATATTCATTGATGGACCGGCGGTATCCTTAAAAGGATCACCGACCGTATCTCCGACAACGGCAGACTTATGGGCTTCAGAGCCCTTACCGCCGTGATGGCCTTTTTCAATATACTTCTTGGCATTATCCCAGGCACCGCCTGCGTTCGCCATCATCAAGGCCAACAATACGCAGGAAAGCAACGCACCGCCCAGCATGCCGCCCAGTGCTTCAGGGCCCAGGGTAAAGCCGACCACGGGCGGCGCAGCAATAGCAATCGTTCCCGGCAAGATCATTTTCTTAAGCGCCGCCTTGGTCGCTATATCGATACAGGTTGCCGTATCCGGATCAGCATTCCCTTCCAGCAGACCGGGAATTTCGCGAAATTGTCGGCGAATTTCCTTGATCATCTCGAATGCGGCATCGCCAACCGCTGTCATTGTGATCGAGGCAATAATGTAAGGCAACATGCCGCCGATAAAAAGACCGATCAGCACCTCTGGATTATTTAAATTCAACTGGAAATTTTCGACGCGAACGCTGACAGTCTCAACATAAGCAGTGATAATCGCCAATGCCGCCAATGCGGCGGCACCGATGGCAAAACCCTTGCCGATTGCAGCTGTAGTATTGCCTACTTCATCAAGAGAGTCTGTGATCGCACGCGTTTTAGGCCCCAGTCCGGCCATCTCGGCAATGCCGCCGGCGTTATCAGCAACGGGGCCATAGGCATCAATCGCCATGGTAATGCCCACGGTTGCCAGCATGCCTACTGCCGCAATGCCAACGCCATATAAACCCACCAGAGAGCTGCTGGCCAAAATGACTGCACAAATTGTCACCACCGGTATGACGACGGATTCCATCCCTACAGCCAGGCCCGTGATCATCACTGTAGCCGGCCCGGTTTCCCCTGATTCAGCAATTCGATGAACCGGTTTACTGGCCGTGTAATATTCAGTCACCAGCCCAATCACCACTCCTCCTGCCGCACCAGCCAATACGGCTAATGCGACTTTTAAACTAATCCCCATAACGGCTACAACCAGAAAAGCTGTCAAAATAAACAGAATGGACGCGCCCAATGTACCACTGCGCAAGGCCAATTCAGGCTTTTCGCTGGCATTTAACTTGAGTTCCATCAAAGGTTTAGCAAGAAACCCCAAAACTTCATGCCTCAGAAGCACTTCAATCTGTTTATTGCCTGCCTGATGCACTAAGGCGATACCCGCTATGGAACAGATGAGTCCTGTAGAAGATAAAGCCAACGGCAAAAACATCAGATCCTCACGCAACCCCAGAGGATCGATAATTTCAGCCTCCATAGAACCGGCCATGGCAATGGTGGCAATCATCGCTCCACAATAAGATTCAAAAATATCTGACCCCATGCCGGCCACATCGCCGACATTATCACCGACATTGTCAGCAATAACGCCTGGGTTACGCGGATCATCTTCAGGAATGCCGATTTCGATTTTACCTACCAGATCAGCTCCGACGTCAGCAGATTTGGTAAATATTCCACCACCTACGCGAGAAAATAAGGCAACAGTTGAAGCTCCCATGCCAAATCCGTGAATTGCATGAGCTGTTTCTGCATCACCGCCAAAAAATAAATAGAGCGTGCCCAATCCGAGCAAACCTAACGAAGCTACGGCTAAACCCATCACGGAACCGCCAAAAAAAGCGACTGATAATGCGGCGGACATACCGTCTTCATAAGCTGCGGTAGTTGTTCTGACATTGGCTCTAGTAGCGGTAAACATACCAAGAAAACCGGCTAACCCCGAAGTTATTGCACCAACAATAAAAGACAATGTTGTCATCCAGCCCAGCGAAAAATACAGCAGCCCCCCTATTACACCAGCAAATAGGCTCAGCATCGCATATTCGCGCCGCATAAAAACCATAGCCCCCAGATGAATCTGATGCGCAATTTTGGTGACCCGCTCACCGCCTTCGCGATAACGCATTACCTTGAGGAAAATTATAAAAGCGGCCAGCAGCCCAAACAGCCCAAATAACGGCGGAATAAAAGTTGTTTGCATCATCTGTATTCCCCATTTTTTATTATTAATCCATTCGATATTAGATAATCAGCATTACCAAATAATTATTTTTCATCAATTAAAAATTACTGATTCTTTATGACACCCTACTTTAAGCTGCTCTATCAGTTATAAGCAAAAAATTAGTATTAAAAGCCGCTTTAACCATCTGTGTATGAGATATAAAAATTAAGTCATATAAATAAATATTTTTCTTGCTTATTATTTATACATTTACCATTAAAAAAATTTATAACTCATTTTGTCATTTATAAATGATTTAATTAAGCAAAGCTAATTAGAGAACCTTTTTTGATTTTCTGGAACTAAAATTCAGTAATCAAACAACGATTCACTACTCCCGTTCGTTCCAACTTGATCATAAGCTCTGGGTCGGCAAGTACATAGGAAGATGCGCTCGAATATCAGCAGCGCTATGTGTAGTAATAGATTTATCCAGCTCTAAGCAAACCATTTTTTTTATTTGCTCCGAAAAATTATTACGAAGCATTCCCAAAAACTTAGGCTCTGCAATAACTACTAATTGCTCAAACTTATTTTCACTACGGGCCTTTTCCAAATGCTGAGCAATGGAATGAGCAAAATTGTCGATTTCGTGTTTTTTTGGATCACTGGACGGACTATAATTATGCCCCTCTACGTTACCCCCACTTCCTGTACCACCTGAATACCGCATTCCTCCTGACAGGTCAGAGGTTATTTCCCTATCATGCAGACGGCCTTCTGTATGGGCAATATCTTCAAGTTCTTCTAAAGGTGAAGAAGGCGTATCGGCGGTAAATATTCGCGCCCGACTACTATCAGCAACAAGTATCCAGAATGATTTCATGGTTATTTCCTCTAGTAAGAAATTATCCAATTGACCATTCAACATTATGCTCTATTACTAAAAATATCTATACGTATGCTTACATAGAGCTATTTACTCAATGACCATGTGATCTATTTATTTTCTAAGTGTTTATACTTAAGTTATTACACCAATACCTTTGCATTTGATGTTACGTTATAAATACTTAAAAATTAAAATGGTTATATAGAGACATTTGAAGTGATCCTGAGTGTGAGTTTCTTTAGCCATTCGATGAAAACTGGAGAGATAAGATGGCTGCCTCTTGCACTAATGAAACGCTTCATGTCCTGCAGCAAAGTACTATCGAAAGCGACAAGGACCTATGGGGATATCAGAATATGATTGTTGAACCTGGTTATACTGAATTAGCAATCATCTATGATACAAATGAAAAGCTCATGCCTAATAAAGCGACTTTAAGCCATAACTTCTAATGACTATGCAATATTCCATTATTGTCGCTTTAACGTGTATTACAATACTTGTCAGTTCGCAGGCATCAGAACTTCCAAAAGACAAAAGGCAAAATCAAACAATACAACAAAAAAATTTTACCGCTGAAACCCTCGCTCAAAATCCACAGCTTGAAACTTATTTCAACGAAGGCCAATGTCAGTCATGTCATAGCATCAAGCAATTAAAGGGATTTTTAGCTGAAACTGAGCGAGAAAAATAACTTGGCTGCCTCCATTGCGAGTGTTATAGGCAAGGAAGAATATGCCGAAACGGCACTTTAGAAAAGCCAAATAAATAACGGGCATAAAAAAAGGGCTATCCAATACAAGATAGCCCTTCTATTATATGGCGTCCCCAGGGGGGTTCGAACCCCCGTTACCGCCGTGAAAGGGCGGTGTCCTAGGCCACTAGACGATGGGGACTAAAACGGGTTTAGTCAGCCTAATTTTTAGCAAACTATAAAGTCTGCTGATAGCTACTTCTTAACTATATTATATAAACCCCATGTTCTCATATAGCCCATGCAAAACATAAGCCTATTGAATTCATGGCGTCCCCAGGGGGGTTCGAACCCCCGTTACCGCCGTGAAAGGGCGGTGTCCTAGGCCACTAGACGATGGGGACTAAAACGGGTTTAGTCAGCCTTTGGCTTCTTGGTGGAGCCAGGCGGGATCGAACCGCCGACCTCAACACTGCCAGTGTTGCGCTCTCCCAATTGAGCTATGGCCCCTTAGTTAAGAACCGCCATTTTACAGGTTTTTTCAGTTTTGTCCACTATTATTTTGAGTTTTTATAAAATTTATCGCTCGCAGTATCCGAGACAGGGTTTTTTCTTTGCCAAGAAGCGATAAAGTCACATCGATCGCCGGTGAAACAGAAGTCCCGGAAACAGCGACACGTAAAGGCTGCGCCACTTTCCCCAAATTGAGTTCCATCTCTTCGGCAAGGTTGATGACGATCTGATGTAATTTCTCGCCTTCCCATTCGGCGATTGCGGAAAATTCATCGTGCAATCGGGCCAACACTTCTTCCGTCCCTGCCGTGAAGTTCTTTTTAGCCGCTTTCTCGTCATAGGAATCGAAGTCTTTATAGAAGTAAACACTTGCTGCCGCCATTTCAACTAATGTTTTGCTGCGTTCCTTTTGCGCTTTTACGACATCAATCAGATCCGGCCCTTCCGAAGGATCAATGCCCAGTTCGCCCATATGCCAGCTTAAATGGCGCGCAACATGAGCTGGATCGCTGTTCATGATGTACTGATGATTCAGCCATAACAGCTTTTCAGGATTGAATGTGGAAGCCGATACGTTGACGTTTTCCAGTTTGAAATACTCAACCATTTCATCCAGGGAAAAGACTTCCTGATCACCATGAGACCAGCCCAGCCTGACCAGATAATTAAGCAGCGCATCCGGCAGATAGCCATCATCACGGTATTGCATGACACTGACAGCGCCATGCCGCTTTGACAACCTGGCACCATCAGAACCCAGTATCATAGGCAGATGGGCATATTTCGGCAGCTCGGCACCCAATGCTTTCAGGATATTCATCTGCCGAGGCGTATTGTTTATATGATCATCGCCGCGAATAACATGCGTCACACCCATATCCATATCATCAACCACAACGGTTAAATTATAGGTTGGCGTACCATCTGCCCTGGCAATAATCAAATCATCGAGTTCTTTATTGGCGACGACAATTTCGCCTTTAACCAGATCAGGAATGGTAACAACCCCGTCAGTCGGATTCTTGAAACGAACGACCGGCATCCCCTCGCCGTGCGGTACGGCAGAATCCCGGCATTTGCCGTTATAGCGCGGCTTTTGCTTGTTAGCCATTTGCTCGGCGCGCAACTGCTCGAGTTCTTCTTTGCTGCAGTAGCAATAGTAGGCATCGCCTTGATCCAGCAATTGTTGAATAACTTCTTTATAGCGATCGAAGCGATGAGTTTGATAAAAAGGTCCCTCATCGTACTCCAGCCCCAGCCAGGTCATACCTTCCAGAATGGCATTCACCGATTCCTGTGTTGAACGCTCCAGATCGGTATCCTCGATCCTTAAGATAAACCTCCCTCCATGCTTGCGCGCATAAAGCCAGGAAAACAAGGCGGTACGAGCGCCGCCTATATGCAAGTAGCCCGTTGGACTCGGGGCAAATCGTGTTTTGATACTCATTTGATATTTATTTCTTCAGTAAAATTTTTTTCGCATATTCTGTTGGAATTTGCCTGGCTGCAGTTAAGCGGGCCGTTTTGTAATTAAAGGCAACGCTGCCTTTAGCCGTCTCATTCCTTCCCAGAAGTGCCAGCGAGGCACCATGACCTTTGACAGCGGCTTTTTCATACCATTGCGTTGCCGTATCAACATTTTGCGGCACCCCCATTCCTCTATCATATAGCGCCGCCATAACCACTTCCGCTTCAATAAGACCCTGCTTGGCGGCTTTCAGCATCCACTCGGCCCCTTTCTGTTCATCTTTGTCTACGCCATCCCGCCCCAATATGTACATCGCGCCCAATTTAGCCTGAGCTAAGGCGTCACCCTGCTCCGCCATTTGTTGAATATCGCTTTCGACTGCTTGTATGGCAATACTTGACGCTAACAGCACTGATAAAACCAATACTCTAATCATTTCCAACCCCATAGTTAATAAACCATTTGTATTATTTCACGTCATATTATAAAGATGAATTATTCATTTATGAAAAAGTCAATGATCTGCATTTTTTAAGTAATTGATAGTAAATTTGTCTGCAGCATTTTACTAAAATGCTGCTGTACCGGTCGCAATTGAAGCCGATGATGACGGGGCGGCGTTCCTAAAAGCCGGGGCTAATGCCCAGGCACAACCAGTTCATCCGATTTAACACATCAAATACACTGCTGGAAGCACAGCTATGAATTGAATTAAGAAAGGCAGGCAAAAAGGGGTTAACTTTGACTAAATCAAGCAAGAACCAAGTTAAAGTTCTGCAAGTTTCACAAGCATAGCGACGCTTGTCGCTCATGAATTTAAAAAATAAAACCGAGGATGCAACTCTACATCCTCGGCCTCTTGGATGATTGTTTACAAATTAATGTTTGTGTTTATCATCATGTTTATCATCGTCATGGCCATGATGATGTTCTGAGTCAGGGAATCCAACGACTTCCCAGTTCATGGAACTGCCGCGCTGTTCCATTGTAATATCATATCTCTTACCGTTGACATCTAAGCAAGGAATGAACAACTCTCCTTTATGCCCATCATTCAAGTTAACAACCGGCTCGGCATCGCAATAGCTTGATACGCACGTGCTGACATCAACTGTTGCCACAGTTCCAGTGCTTGTAGTAACAAATGCTGTCCCGTCTTTAACAACGACATCAGTTGCATTGGGTACTGGAGTAGTTGCTGGACACGAAGCGTCTGATGGCGGAACCAACTTGAGCGGATCGACTGCATCAACCAATCGAACAGTTAAGAAACCATTAGCCGCTGTAAAAACGGCCCCGCCCTCTACTACAGTAGGAGCGGCTACCGCTGCATTAGCCGCCAATAAGCCAGCAACCAAAGAACTTAAACCAAATTTTTTCATTATTATCTCCCAAATATACGTATCACCATGATACATATTGGGTATAAGTATATATGCTTAAAACTTAACAAAGCGTTAACCGGCTCGCATTTTTTTTAAAGAAAATGTGTTACGAAATTTGTCATTTTGTTACCAAATTTGTCACTTCCACCGTTTATAACTCATTTAAAGAATATTATGTGGAACTGTATGTTTATTCCGTTAAGCGCAAAACTGAATATTGTCGCGCTTTTATTTCGATTAATAAAATAGCCGGCAGATTTCATAATCTGCCAACTTACTTAATGAATACATTAATATTCAATTACTCAATAATCTCCAGTCCTCCCATATAAGGGAGCAATGCTTCAGGAATGCGAATACGTCCCTGAGCGTCCTGATAATTTTCCATAACCGCGATCAGGGTTCTGCCGGCCGCCAGGCCTGAGCCATTCAAGGTATGCACCAGTTCAGGTTTGCCGGTTTCCGGATTGCGCCAGCGCGCCTGCAGGCGACGGGCCTGAAAATCCTTGAAATTACTGCACGAAGATATTTCACGATAGGCGCCCTGCCCCGGCAGCCAGACTTCGAGATCATAGGTTTTTGCTGAGGAGAAGCCGGTATCGCCGGCGCACAGCAACACCTTGCGGTAAGGCAGTTTCAGTTTTTTCAGGATATTTTCAGCATGCTCAGTCAGTTCTTCATGCGCTTTGGCGGAATCTTCAGGCTTGACGATCTGCACCAGCTCGACTTTTTCAAACTGATGCTGGCGGATCATGCCGCGCACATCGCGCCCGTATGCGCCGGCTTCGCTGCGGAAACAGGGCGTGTGCGCAACGAATTTCAGCGGCATGTCCTTGGCGTCGACGATAACGTCTCTGACAATATTCGTGACCGGCACTTCAGCAGTCGGGATCAGATAGAAAGGCGTGTCATTTTCGACCTTAAACAGATCGGCCTCAAACTTCGGCAACTGGCCGGTGCCGCGCAGACTATCCGCATTGACCAGAAACGGCACATAGGTTTCGCTGTAACCATGTTCCAAGGCATGCGTATCCAGCATCAATTGAATGATCGCGCGCTGCAGTCTTGCCAATGGACCGTTCAAAACCACAAACCGGGCGCTGGCAATTTTGGCGCCCAACTCGAAATCCATACCCCTCTTTGCCCCCAGATCGACGTGGTCCTTGGGTTCGAAATCGAATGCGGGAATATCGCCCCAGCGGCTGATTTCAACGTTATCGTCTTCGCTTTTGCCGTCCGGCACGCTGACATCGAGTATATTGGGAATACCCTCCATCAAGGCGGCCATTTGCGCCTGGACTTCGGACAATTCCGTTTCCGCTTCTTTCAATTGATCGCCCAAATGCTGAACCTGATCCAAGAGAGGCTGAATGTCGTCGCCTTTGGCCTTGGCCTGCCCAATCGCCTTGGACCGGCTGTTGCGCTCGTTCTGCAATTCCTGGGTTTTAACTTGTATGTCTTTGCGTCTGGCTTCCAGCGCGGTGTAGAACTCCGAATCAAAACTGAATGAACGTCTGTTTAATTGTTCTTTTACAAAATCAAGATCAGCTCTAAATAAATGGGGGTCTAACATGACGGTGTAGTTACCTTCTAAAATTAAGAAATTGAATGAATATGTGCCGTTGCCGGCCAGCTAACGATATGTTTGAGATTCAGCCTTGACTGAAGTTCATGGATGGCTTTTTCGACTTTTAAAGGCTCATCGTAAAATTCGATGATCAACGGCAATTCCAGCGACAGATCAAGCAGCGATGAGGTATGGATCTCACCTGACGCGCCCGCTCCGGCAATACCGCGAATCACTGTGAGGCCCTTGATCTTTTCCTCGTTATGCAGAATATCCAGGATCCGATTAAGATGATCGCGCCCTTCCATGGTATAAACTCTGGCAATTGTGATTTCAGTTGTAGTCATATCTGTCTGCCCACCCATAAGCCCGTCCAGAGCACCAAGATACTGATCAAACCGTTGCCGGCAAAAATGCCGAGCATTAAATTCAAATGGTTTTCAAATGAATAACCATGCTCGATCATATATAAAATTAAATATAAACCGGATAAGGTTAAGTAAAGGCCCACGATAACTATCATAATCGCAGCCCGATACTCCATGGATAGCGACGCTTTCTGCAATAAAATAGTTGCTACAATACCTATTAAAAAAGCGCCGATGGCGTTCACGATAACCAATGCATAAGGAAATAATCCGCCCGGCCATTGTATGGCGCCGCCCGAGTAAAGAAATAACGATCGACCGGAAAGCAGCCCTAGCCAGACAGCCAGCAGACACGCCGCAATGCTGACCAAGACATTCAGTGCGGCTTTAGCGAAACTGCCCTGTTCGATCAAATAAATCGTTTCCAGCGAGAAACTCGAAAACGTCGTAAAGCCGCCCATGATACCCACCAGAATTCCGGCCCGATATTCCAAGGCGAAGGCGATACGTTGCAGAATAAGGGCTTCAGCCAGCAAGCCGATTAAAAACGAGCCGATCACATTTACGGCTAACGTGCCATAAGGGAATCCTCTCCCTAGCCATTGATAAGTTCCCGTTGAAACTAAAAAGCGCAGCACCGAGCCAAGCGAGCCGCCCAATGCCACGGCGATCAATTGATTCATGTTGACTCAGGCGCTACCTGTGCCCTTATAGGCAATGAAATGATCCCGATAATAACGCAGCTCTTCAATCGATTCGATAATATCGCTTAAAGCCATGTGTGTAGCTTTCTTGCTAAAGCCGCTTCTCAATTCCGGCGCCCAACGGGCAACCAGTTCCTTCAGCGTTGACACATCCAGATTGCGGTAATGGAAGTAGGCTTCCAGCTTGGGCATATACCGATAAAGAAAACGCCGGTCCTGGCAAATACTGTTGCCGCAGATAGGTGATTTGTTTTCAGGCACCCATTCCTTGATAAACTCCAGAGTCAGCCGTTCGGCTTCGGCATCATCAATGGTTGAAGCTCTGGCTCTATCAATCAAGCCCGACTGCCCGTGGTATTTCTGATTCCAGTCATCCATAGCCGTCAGCGCTGCATCGGATTGATGGACCGCCAGCACAGGCCCTTGAGCCAGGATATTCAAATCTTTATCGGTAATGACCGTGGCAATCTCAATGATTAAATCAGTATCAGGATTTAATCCGGTCATTTCCAGATCTATCCAGATGAGATTCTGTGAGTCCTGCGCCATATTATTGTTTCCATAATATTAATAAGGTTGCGGTAAATTGTAGCATTGGCTATCTTGTATGCCTAATTCTTAAACTTTTGCTTCAAACCCATGAATACTTTTACCATTATCTTCATAATCGCATTGATTATTTCCTATTCGGTTCAATTCTGGCTGTCCAAACGCCAGGCCGCTTATGTTAAAAGTCATCGTAGCGCCGTGCCTGAAGCGTTCAAAAACAGCGTCTCTCTGGAGGCCCATCAAAAAGCGGCCGACTATACCATCGCAAAAGGAAAACTCGGCGATATCGACAGCATTATCGGGGTAATCGTCTTGCTGCTTCTGACGGTGGGCGGCGGGATCAATGCCGCTTTTGAATTATGGGCCTCTTTTGACTTGTCGCCGCGAATAGCCGGCATCGGAGCCATAGCCACTCTTTTTCTGGTCATGCATCTGATTGATCTCCCGACCAGCATTTATCAGACATTCGTCATTGAAGAAAAATTCGGTTTTAACAAAAGCACTCCCAAACAGTTCATCAAAGACCAGTTTCTGCAACTGGCTTTATCTGCAGCTATCGGCCTGCCTTTGCTGGCCCTGATTTTGTGGATCATGGACAGCATCGGCTCCCTTTGGTGGCTATGGACGTGGGTAGTTTTGATCAGTTTCTCATTGCTGATGAGCTGGCTTTACCCTACCGTCATCGCGCCGCTGTTCAACAAATTCACGCCCATGCAGGAAGGCGCGCTGAAAGACCGGATCCAGGGATTGCTGGCCCGCTGCGGTTTCAACAGCCAGGGCATCTTCATCATGGACGGCTCGAAGCGCTCAGGCCATGGCAACGCCTACTTTACAGGCCTTGGCAATAACAAGCGCATCGTGTTCTTTGATACGCTGGTCAATTCACTGGAAGATGAAGAACTGGAAGCCGTGCTGGCGCATGAACTGGGACATTTCAAATGCAAGCACGTCATTAAAATGCTGATCGCCACATCGCTCATGAGCTTGATCAGTCTGGCTGTTCTTGGCTGGCTGATCAATGAGCAATGGTTCTATGCCGGGCTCGGCGTACAACAGCCGTCCAATGCCGCAGCCTTATTGTTGTTCACGCTGGTTTCGCCTGTCTTTACCTTTTTCATGCAACCGGTCATGGCGTACTTTCAACGCAAGTTTGAATTTGAAGCCGACGATTTCGCCTCGAAAAACGCTCAGGCCAGCAAAATGATCAGCGGACTGGTCAAGCTGTACGAGGAAAACGCCAGTACGTTGACGCCGGACCCGCTCTATTCGGCCTTCCACTACAGTCATCCGCCGGCGGCTATCCGTATCGCCCACCTGGAATCCAAAATGCAGAGCGCATAATGGCTGAACTGCTTGAAGGCTTGGTCCTTTCCCACTTAGGTCAGGGCATCGCCGTCGAAACCGACGGCAAAATCTACCTGTGCCAGACCCGCCGGCGGCTCGATACCGTCGCCGTCGGCGATAAGGTTTTATGGATGCAATCGGCGCCCGATCAGGGCCGTATAGAAGAAATCCTGCCCAGGCGCTCATTACTGGCCCGTCCGTCCAGAAACGACAAAGTCCGCCCGGTGGCCGCCAATATCGACACCGTGTTCGTGGTCTTTGCTATCGAACCTTACTGCGATTTTCTACTGATCGATCAATACCTGGCCGTCTGCGAAAACCATAACATCAACGCCTCTTTAGTGTTCAACAAGATCGATCTGGGGCAATCGGACGCTATCGAACAGGAGTTGCTCGACTACCAGAAATTGGGTTACCCGTTATACCGGGTCAGCACCAAAATTCCAGGACACGAAGGCTTGGAAGAACTGAAACAGGCGTTAAAAGGTCAGGTCAGCATTTTTGCGGGCCAATCGGGCGTCGGCAAATCGTCCTTAACGAATACCCTGATCCCGGATAAGGAACTCAAAACCAATACCATTTCGGCAACAACCAAACACGGGCGTCACACCACCACGGCCGCGACGCTGTATCACATGGATCAGGGCGGTGATCTGATCGACAGCCCCGGCGTAGCCATTTTCGGACTGGCAGGTCTTAACGAACAGCAACTGGCTTACGGATACAGGGAGTTCCAACCGTTGATTGACAGCTGCCAGTTCAACGACTGCCGGCATGTCAATGACAAAGGTTGCGGCGTGCGGGCGGCGGCCGAAAACGGCGAAATTTCAATGAAGCGCTATCAGCGATTTTTGAAGCTTAGGGAGAAAATGCCGCCCGCATAACCTCTTATTATCAAGAGCCCTGAACAGATTTTTGAGCTGATCGGAGTAAAGAAAGTATGGCACAGAACACCTTTAAGCTGGGAATCCCCGGCTTTCACTACGCAGATCTCTATGACGCCACGCGCCTGAAAGACCTGCTGGACGTATTCGACACGACGGTCGAACAGCAAAATCCTGAACTGTTCAGGGCCTTTCAAGACTATCGGCTGAGCCAGGGCGAAGGACTGGAGCCGACGGCAATCTCCGACCTGCTCGTACGCATGGGGCCTTATGTCGGCCAGTTCGTCGCCAAACTGTTCAATGTAACCGGGCAACATCAGACTCAAACCCTCAAAATCAAGGACGAATTCGATACGGTCTATACCTATAAACATGAAGTCGTCGACAAGCTTGGCGCACTCTTTAAGGGGCAGGATATCAATGACTGGGACATTTCCGCCATCACAAGCCGCTTTGAACTGCTGATTGAAGCGGGTTTCCCGAAAACCAATAGCGATAATGATGCGGAGCGCCGCGTAGCCCGTGCCGGCTCCGAACTGGCACGGCTGGCCAAACATTACGCGCTCATCGCCAAAGGCCAAGACAGCGGCTACGAGAATGCCGATCAGGCGGTAGAGGCGTTGCGTCGGAATCTGAGCGCGCATGGGTCAGCGGCTGTCGCCTTTGCCGACATTCTAGCACTGCAGTATGCGCCCGAATTCGTAAACTGCCTGCTGGACATCGTTCAGCGCTGGAGCTTTGCAGCGCGCCATGACGAACAAATCAGCCAGACAGTCAGCGATTGGCTCAGCTTCAAAACGCCCGGCAAACAGGACTTCGACGATCTTGTCGAACATGAAATCGCCGATCGCGGACTCTACAAAGCCTGGGTGGGGCCCAAGCAATTACGCAAGCGGCGCGACGGCTTTACGCTGACCGATCCGCGCTTCAACGAAAGACAGGTACTGTACGAAGTCGACCATTGCATCTACTGCCACGAGCGCGACACGGATTCCTGCTCCAAAGGCATGCGCAACAAGAAGACCCAGACCTTCAAAACCAACCCGCTGGATGTCACCATCACCGGCTGCCCGCTCGAAGAAAAAATCTCCGAGATGCATGTGGTCAAGCGGCAAGGCGACAATATCGGCGCGCTGGCCATCGTCATCATCGACAACCCCATGTGCCCCGGCACCGGCCATCGCATCTGCAACGACTGCATGAAGGGCTGCATCTTCCAAAAGACCGATCCCGTCAATATTCCGCAGATCGAGACCAATGTCCTGACCGATGTGCTGTTCATGCCTTACGGCTTTGAAATCTACAGTCTGCTGACGCGCTGGAACCCGCTGAACGTCAAGCGCCCTTATGCCTTGCCCTATAACGGCAAAAACGCGCTGGTCGTGGGACTGGGGCCGGCCGGCTACACCATGAGCCATTACTTGCTGAATGAAGGTTTCGGCGTTGCGGCTATCGACGCCTTGAAGCTGGAGCCGCTGCCCGTCGGATTGGTCGGCGATGCCGATACGCCGCCCGAACCGATCCGGGATTTCAGCGAGCTCTACGAACAACTGGACAAACGCAGGCTGGCCGGCTTCGGCGGCGTGGCCGAATACGGCATTACGGTGCGCTGGGACAAGAACTTCCTGAAAGTCATCTATATCAACCTGCTGCGGAACCGGAACTTCCGCGCCTACGGCGGCGTCCGCTTCGGCGGCACGCTGACTATCGACGATGCCTGGAACATGGGCTTCGACCATATCAGCATCGCCACCGGCGCCGGCAAGCCGACCGTTATTAACCTGAAAAACAACCTGATCCGCGGCATCCGCAAAGCCTCCGATTTCCTGATGGCGCTGCAGCTGACCGGCGCCGCCAAAGACTCATCGCTGGCTAATCTGCATGTGCGCCTGCCGGCCGGCGTCATCGGCGGCGGCCTGACCGCGATCGACACCTGCACCGAACTTTTGGCCTATTATCCGGTGCAGGTTGAAAAAATACTGACGCGCTATGAAAAACTGGTGCAGGTGTTCGGCGAGAAAACGGTACGCATCCGTTATGATGAGGAAGAAATCAAAATCCTTGATGAATTTCTATCACACGGCAAAGAAATACGCGCCGAACGCCAACGCGCCGAAGCGGCCGGCGAGAAACCGAACTTCCATCCGCTGCTTGAAAAATGGGGCGGCGTCACCCTGTTCTACCGCAGAGGCATCAAGGATTCCCCAGCCTACCGGCAAAATCATGAAGAAATTACGTCAGCGCTCACCGAAGGCATTGCCTTGGCCGAAGGCATGAGCCCCATGCAGGCGCTGGCCGATGAGCATGGCCATCTGAAAGCGGTACAGTTTGAAAAAATGGTTCAGGACGATGACGGCAGCTGGGTCATCTCAGGAAACGACGTGGCCGTGCCGCTGCGCAACCTTTATATCGCCGCCGGCACCTCGCCTAATACGATTTATCAAAGCGAGCATCCCGGCACTTTCGAGATGGACCGGCAGTTTTTCCAACGCTATCAGCCGGAATGGCTGGATAGCGGCCTGGAGCTGGTGCCTATGGCCGATAAGGCCGCGCCGAAACTGGGCAAGCCGGCGCCGCTGACTTCCTACCGGAAAGGCGATAAATTCATCAGTTTCGGCGGCGACAACCATCCGGTCTATGCCGGCAATGTCGTCAAGGCCATGGCCAGCGCCAGAGACGGTTATCCCTATATCGTCAAGCTGTTCGAGAAAGAACTGGCCAACCTGGACCCGGCCCAGCAGCCGCAACTCGATGCAGCGCTTCGGGCCTTTTTTGCGGCTCTCGATGAAGCCCTGACAGCGACCATAGTCGCCATCAACCGGCTGACGCCGAACATTATCGAAGTCGTCGTCAAGGCGCCGATGCAGGCCAGGCGGTTCCGGCCGGGTCAGTTCTACCGGGTGCAGAACTATGAAGCCCTGGCGCCGACCGTCGAAGACACGGTACTGGCGGCGGAAGGCATCGCCCTGACCGGCGCCGAAGTCGACAAGGAAAAAGGCACGATCTCGCTGATCGCACTGGAAATGGGCGCCTCCACGCGCCTGTGCGCCAACTGGAATATCGGCGATCCGCTCATCGTCATGGGCGTCACGGGTACGCCGACGGAAATCCCGCATGGCGAAACCGTGCTGCTGCTGGGAGGGGGCTTAGGCAATGCCGTCCTGTTCTCTATCGGCAAAGCGTTGCGGGCGGCCGGCAATCGCGTCATTTATTTTGCCGGCTACAAAAACAAGCATGATGTTTTCAAAGTCGAGGATATCGAAGCCGCCTCGGACATCATCATCTGGTCCGTCGACAAAACGCCTGATGTTGAAGAGCCTATCGTACCGTCGCGTCCGCAGGATAAAACCTTTATCGGCAATATTCTGGAAGCCATGCTCGCCTATGCCGACGGCAAGCTGGGCGACCAGCCCATCAGCCTGTCCGAGGTCGACCATATGGTTGTAATCGGCTCGGACCGCATGATGGCGGCCGTCAAGGAAGCCCGCTTCGGCGTACTGCAACCGTACCTGAAAGCGCACGTAGCCATCGGCTCCATCAACTCGCCGATGCAATGCATGATGAAAGGCGTTTGCGCGCAATGCCTGTGCAAGCATACGGATCCGACAACAGGCGAAGAATACTTCGTCTATTCCTGCTATAACCAGGATCAGGAACTGGACCGTGTGGACTTTACGCATCTGCATGAACGGCTGCGGCAAAATTCGGTACAGGAGAAGTTGACCAATCTTTGGCTGGACTATCTGCTGGAAAAACAAAAAGAAGCGGATCGGCCATAAACTCTATGCCATGCCGGTGTGCCTATAATTGCACCGGCATGGCCTTGAAATTGCGATTACATTCTTACCGCAGTTAAAGCCGCCTCGGCGCGATCGCCGATATGGCTCTTTTCAAAGTCGCCCCGCAAAATCTTCAAGGCGTATTTCTCCCGATCGATTTCCTTGCGTGTGCGAACGCCCAGCCGGCGCAAAATCGGGACCGGAGGGCACCAGCCCTGGACGGCATGCTGAAATAAAAACGGCAAGGTAATGGGTCAAATATGTGATTTGCTCATATAATATGGAGCATGACCTGTTATCAAGAAATTACCTGCCCGGATTGTGGCAGCAACCAAATTATGAAGTCCGGCCGTAGTGCATCG
>NZ_JAZHOC010000068.1:0-15280 GCF_036553575.1 Methylobacter sp. Wu1
AAGCGGCAACCGGGCGGCCTTTTCTTTGGTTACTTTCTTTTGGCCGCGCAAAAGAAAGTAACTCGCCTTCGGGTGCGATAAACCCGATTAAATAAAACCGTCGCGCTAGCGACACTTTATTAAAACGCTCTAACTTCAACTAACTGCGTAACATCAGTTAACAACTCATAAGCAGGATGCTCTCTTCAGACAGCAAGCCTTTCTGGGATCGTTTCAGATCCATAAGTTCCACAATCCCAAAGCGCTGACAATTACAAGGCCGCCGCCAATCCAGCGCTTAAACAGCAAGTCATTGCGCATAATGGCGTCATGCGCTTTCAGCCCCAGCATATGTCCGACAGCGGCAATCGGTATCAGCGTCAGCGCAGCCAGAAAATGTAAATCAACCGACAGGGCGACAAAGGTCGTCATTTTGATGCTGACCAGGATAAACCATAGTACAAACAAGGTATCACGCAATTGCTCCCTGCTGACATTGCACATGTATACGGCCACCATTAAAGGGGCTCCGGTCAGAGACGTTCCGGCGATATAGCCGCCTAAGACCAACAGCAGCTTGTCCACCCAGTTCCGGCGGCTTTCAATGGCGCGGTTGAACAGCCATGTCAAACCATAAAACAAGGTGATCGAATAAATGAACACGTTCAGCCACAAGGTCGGCAGGTTCACTAATCCGAATACGCCTATGATGGCCGGGGGAATAATGTAAATCGAAGACTGCCGCAAATACCGCCAGTCGACATTATGCAGGCGGGTACGCAATGTTAAACCGGAAAAAAACAGTAAATGCGTACTGATGATAGGCAGCCATAAGAGGGGATCATTGTGTACGAACAGCATCAGCGGCAAACCTAATGCGGCGCCGCCGAAACCCAGGCCAGTCCTTACAAAACCGGCCCAGACGAACAATACGGCGATGACCAGCGTTTGATCAAGCGAGAAATCGAGTAACATAGTTCAAAAATTTTAAAACGGCGCTCAACAAGTACCGGTTTTCAGTGTCCGCTTTATCAATCTTTTTATTTCTCGGATAATTCACGGCCATTCAGATCGCGCTAGTTTAGCAAGAAGTGGACCAGAATAATACTGACAGTCTCAGTTCGGCCATAAGCACTCTGTCAACAAAGTCGCTTCTTTTTAAAATTATAAACTGACGTTACGCATGGGCCGTTTTTATCCTGCTGGCCGCGCTGGCGACAGATTGTGAAACCGATCTTCATTCCACTCTCAGCACCTTGTCACCTGAATAGTGATGCGTGTGTAGGTGTGAATTCACTTGTGCCCCTTGCGGGTATTCGCACTGCTAGGCCGGCGCACAGGCGTTTGTCCTGGTCGAATGAATTCGACCCTACAACGGCGTGGCATCAGTTATAAAATTTGATTTAACGTTTAAAATATACAGGACTTACGCAAGGCTGTGGGGGCGACTTTAGTCGCCTATTCAGATAAAAAGGCGACTGAAGTCGCCCCCACAGGTTTTAAAACCGCTTGTTTCGGCGGTTGAACAAGCAAACTGTGTAAGCCCTGCCCTATATTTAAGTCTTTCCTTCGAATACTTTCATAGCCTTGTCTGCGAGCTCAAAAAACAGTCCGCTATACGTAAATGTTGGGCTGCATCCTCACCCCAGCTATCTGACTTGGTTTATTCCCGATAAACAGGCTCTTGAGGGTAACCTTGTTGTTGCGGGTAGCCTGGCAGTTGAGGATAGCCTTGTTGCTGGGGGTAATATCCTGGCTGTTGCGGGTAGCCTTGTTGCTGGGGGTAATATTCTGGCTGTTGCGGGTAGCCTTGCTGCTGCGGATAACCTTGTTGGGGCTGTTGATAACCATAAGGCCTGGTCGGCGGCAGTCTGCTGCCCGTGATAACTTTTTTCAGGTAGCCTTTTTGCTGCATGCAGCTATCGATTTGATTTGCCGGAATCAAGGCCTTGGTCGCTACATCGATAAGGATACTCATCATATCCTGGCTTGCCGGGCCTTCATCAGCGGCGCTGGCCTGATCTTCGCAGTCCGCCGTTTCACTGGGATCGGCAAGATAGCCGTCGCGATCAACCCATATTGTTCTTTGCTTAGGTGCGGCATAGGCAGATGTTAATCCAGCCGAGACCATAACGGTTAACAGCAGACCTGCTGCTTTTAAATAATGACCACGGTGTAGAATGGGTGCATGATTCTTAGAAATCAAATTCATGGTGAGCTCTTTATGTTTAAACCAAAACAGTAATTTTCCGGCTAATAGCTGAAGTACAGATAGAACATAGTATAAATCAACGGGTTCGGGATGTCCTATTGCCAAATCCAAATAATGTAGCGGTGTATTCTTTAGGTCCATTTCTTACATTCCAATAAAAAAATGCCCGGGCGGGCGACATGAACCTGCCTGAATCCTCCAGGTCCAATTGCATATATTCCTCTTTGTGGAGACAGTTCAATGGCTCTGGAAATCACGGTCGGCCCTCCCGTCATCACCATCAATTATGGCAATACCTTCCTGGTCTCCGAATTCGACGGTTCAATCACGAATGCTTCCGACCAGGGTCTCTATTCCCGGGATACCCGCTACATCAGCCACTATCAACTCTACATCGATGGCCAGCCGTGGACCCTCCTGAACTCAGCAGAGGTCACTTATTACGCGTCGCGGACCTATCTCGTGAATCCCAGGGTTGTCACGGAGCATGGCGAAATTGCGCCGGCAATCCTGGGGCTCGCTTTGAGCCGCGTCATAGCTGAAGGGCTGCACGAGGACATCGATATCCGGAACTACAGTTGCCAGCCTTTGCACTTCAATCTCGAAATCCTGATCCGCTCCGATTTTGCCGATATCTTCGAAGTCAAAGCCAAGGAATTTACGCGCAGGGGACACATCGAAACCGAATGGAAGAGCGATTCCCAGCAGTTGGTCACCCGCTATTCCCACGACGATTTTCAGAGATCTTTCATCGTGAGGATGGAGCACGGTACCTCAAAGGCCATATACGGCAACGGCCGCATCAATTTCGTGGTGGATCTCCCGCCCGGCGGCAACTGGCATACCTGCTGCAAATACGAGATCCTCGAAGACGGCTTCCTCCATGCGGCGCCAAAGGAATGCGCCCATGCGCTTTATCGGTCCCAAACCGCCCACAATCTCTCGCGCTGGAAGCAGGTCACTACCCAGATCACCACTTCGAACGAAGATTTTTATCGGCTGTATCGGCAATCCGTCGAAGACATGGCGGCGCTGCGCCTGCCCCGTGGCGGTGAGCATCGGCACGAGATACTCGCGGCGGCCGGAGTGCCCTGGTTTGTCAGTGTTTTTGGCCGTGACAGCCTGATCGTGAGCCTGCAGAACCTGATCGTATATCCGGATTTCGCCCGCGGTACGCTGCAGCGTCTGGCGGATCTTCAGGCGACCGAAATCGACGATTACCGGGACGCCGAGCCCGGCAAGATGCCCCACGAGCTTCGCTCCGGCGAGTTGGCCCATTTCAGGCGCATACCGCACACGCCTTATTACGGCACGGCCGATGCGACCATCCTGTATCTGATCGCGCTGCATGAAGCCTGGAAATGGCTGGGCGATGACCTGCTTTTCCCCCATTACGAAGACGTGGTATGGCGGTGCCTGGAGTGGATCGATCATTACGGCGACCGCGACGGTGACGGCTTCCAGGAATATCAGACCCGTTCCGCGCGCGGCTACGAAAACATGGGCTGGAAGGACGCCGGCGATGCCGTGGTTTATCCGGACGGCTCGCTGGTCAAAGGCCCGAAAGCCTTGTGCGAGCTTCAAGGCTATGTTTTCGATGCCAAGCTTCGGACCGCGGAGGGAACTGAATACTTCGGCCATGCCGAGCAGGCCGCACGGCTGCGGAAAGAAGCCGCCGAACTGCAGCTACGCTTTGAGGAGCAGTTCTGGTGCGAGGATCTCGGCTACTACGCCTATGCCCTGGATGGCGACAAGCGGCAAGTCATGACGATCGCCTCCAATCCCGGCCATCTGCTCTGGAGCGGCATCGTGCGGCCGGACCGCGCCGAACAGGTGGTCCGGCGGCTGCTCAAGCCCGACCTGTGGAGCGGCTGGGGCATTCGCACGCTCTCCGAGAGAAACCCGGCCTACAACCCGTTCTCTTATCAAAATGGTTCGGTGTGGCCGCACGACAACGGGATCATCGCCATGGGCTTCAAGCGCTACGGATTTGCGAAAGAAGTGGGGATGATTGCCCGCGATATCAGCGAAGCCGCCAGTCACTTCAGATTCCATCGCCTGCCGGAACTGTACGCGGGCATCCGGCGGAGGTCCGGGACTTTCCCGGTCCAGTATCTCGGCGCCAATGTGCCTCAGGCTTGGGCCGCGGGCAGCGTATTCCATCTGATTCGCGCCATCCTGGGGCTCGACGCCGACGCCCACAAGAAGACGCTCTATATCGATCCGGCGCTGCCCGACTGGCTGCCGGATATCACCCTTCGCCAGCTGCGGGTGGGCCAGGCAACCGTCGATATCCGCTTTTGGCGCGAAGGGGAAGCGACCCGGCATGACGTACTTGCCGTCACGGGCGATCTGAAGGTGGAAGCGCGCGGAACGCCCGGCGTGAAAAAAGATTGAACCCACTGCGTGCACCCCGGTACTTGTGCGCATGAACCGAGCGTCCTCAGGGCGGATCATCGAGCCGTTGTTTTCAATGCTCATGCAAGCGCCTCTGTTTTTGCGTGTTAATCAATCGTTAACTCTATACAAACAATAAAAGAACGCTAGACGATCCATTAGTTACTTTTTCTAACTAATAAAGCCTGCTCCGCGTACTGGAGGCAGCAGCCATTCATGTCACCAGCCACCATTTCGATCATGTCATACGCTCAATATGGAGATCGAACTGCCCCTAGGGATTACGTGCTTTCTTTCAAATCAGTGGGATAACACAGCATAGCCACATAATTGACCGGCATAAACGTAAAATTCTTGACCTTAAAAATTGTGCAGGCTGAAATCATATGTTAGAGTGCGCCCCCTGCTGCGTACCTTACTGACTAGGCTGGTTTCTTCCGGCCTGCTGGCTGTTCTGGTTTTCTCGCCGCATCTCATACTGGCTAGTATGGAAATTTAAGACTTTATTTTAATGGAATAATAAAAATAACCATGTTTGGACCAAAAACAACAGCCATATTGGCGCTGCCTACTTTGCTTGCGACGCCTATTGCCTTTGGCGCTCAATCCGACCCTGCCGACTATGCAAGATTGCTCAACGAAGCGCATTCCAAAGGTGCGGTTCGCGTCTTGGTGACGCTGGATAACTCGGTAACGCTGGAAAGAATGAAAAATGACCTGGCATCCGTAAACGCGGAAACAGAAGCGAAAGCGGAAGCCTTGTTAGCAGAACTGGGGCAAGACGCGATGACGTCGGGATATTGGAACAACGGCATCGGCCAAGTGGGGGTCTATGTCAATGCAAAAGGTCTTGGCATTCTGGCGAACAGCACTAACGCGATAGATTTCTCGCCTGATGTCACGCAGGCCTACCGGATTCGGGCTTATGGCGCCGATGGCAGCCTCGACGCCATCGAATCCATTATCAATGAAAAAGGCTTTGCCGTTGTTGAAGTGTTTCTGAACATCGATGAAGGCGACTACGATATCGACAGAAACGGCAAGACCGTGTTCAGGCCTTCACCGGAACTGTCAGACCAGATCGCCAGGCGCCTGAATAATATCAATGCGCATCCTGTTGCCCGGACCTTCAAAAACTATGACGCCAGTCCGTCCCGGGCGCCTGCGCCCAGCCCGAGTTTTCGGGCGAGAATTGACAAAAATGCGTTTTATGAACTGCGTGAAAGCGAGGACGTAAGGACAATCAGGCCGATAGGCTTTGTTGATGCCCGTCCGGCCCAATGGCCGGCTGATGTACTGAAATCCGCACAAGCCGACGGATCGACCGAGGTTATCATTACACTGCGCGGCGGCGCCATTTTTTCCGCAAAGGCCGGCTTCATGTCGCCCAAAGCGTTAAAGGCTCAAGCCGACGCCAATCAGCGAGCCTTTGATGATATATTAGCCGATGCCGATACATCGTCAACGTCCGCAACTGTGGCAAGCTATGCCGCAACCGGGGCTATTCATGCACGTGTTCCATACGACGTCTTAGCGCGGTTGTATAAAAATGCCGATCCTAGAATTCTCAGCATCGAATTGAACCAACCTGCCGCCGAGGCAATGCTGACCAACAGCACCGGATTAATGAATATGCAATCGGCATGGAACGCCGGGTATCGCGCTGCCGGGCAGAAAATTATCGTCGTGGACACTGGCATACGAAAAAATCACGAACTCTTCAAGATGAATGGCGCGACCAAGGTCACCTATGAGGCTTGCTTCGGCACGGATAGCAGTGATGGTTATCGTTCGATCTGCCCTAGCAAGGATGTCAAGGGCGACAGCCCATTAGGCCTGGCCGGCTCTGGAGAGCCGTATGCAGACGTGACAACCTGCGCTTCTTTGGCCTCAGACAAAATCGATTATCATGACTGTTCGCACGGCACGCATGTCGCAGGCATCGCGGCAGGCCGCCAAAGCCCTTATATTTCGCCATCGAGCCTTCAAGGCGTTGCACCCGACGCTGAATTGATCTCAGCTCAAGTGTTTTCGTATGATAAAACGAACTTAAAGGCAACAGCATATAGTGGAGATGTTCTTGCAGCCCTCGAAGCCGTATTATCGGCCACAACGCCCGACACGAACAATCCTTATGTGGTCAACATGAGCATCGGCAGCAAGCAAACTTTTTCTGGGGATTGTGGTACGCTTACGGATGTTAATGGAATTTATGAGAGTATCAAGAATGCTATCCAAAACCTGACTTCTCGAGGAGTTCCGGTTGTGGTCGCGACAGGGAACAACGGGAGTAGCGATGGAAAAAGCGGAAGCCGTAATGGAATCAGTTGGCCAGCCTGTGTCCCTCATACAATCAAGGTAAGCTCGGTTGCCAGCGATGCAAACGGTACAACTCTCGCTGAATTCGCGAACATTGGCAACCCGGCTAGCTTCACCGGACCAATTTTGTTGGTTCCAGGCGGCGGCATAGGAACAGAGGTAAAATCCGCGGACCGCGCTTCGACAACCGCCACCAAATGGATGCAGGGCACATCGCAGGCGGCCCCGCATACGGCAGGCGTGTATGCTGCCATCAAGGCTGCCATTCCCGGCATCAGCGTCGCGGATGCCACAGCCTGGATCGTTACCACGGGCAGCATTCCTGTCACCTATAATTTACCAGCCCCCGTCAATACCCAAACTTATCGGCGGATTCGTATCCCCAATTTCTAACAGTATCCGGAGACATGATAATGAAACACTTTATCCGACACGCGCTATTGCTTGGCGCATCCACAGCCTGTCTGCTAGGAGCCCCCTTTTCGCAGGCCGAAACCGGGGCTCCGGAACTTAAGCCCATAGGGACCATGCAATATACGGAAAATACTAGGGAATTTTCGGAACCGGGACGGTATTGTTTCCCACAAACGACCCGGCGGGGCAAACTCGACAAGACCTTTCTGGATTACCATTTGCTCATAGCGCCGGAAGACCACTTAAAGACCGGGGACGTATTCGTCGGCTTTCGCCGCAATAGCCAGCCTGATGCATTATGGCTATACAATGGTTCTACATGGGTTGCTGCTGACGATAACCAGTACCCATACCACAAGGCCTTTATACCTTTTTCAACACTGGAGCCGATCATACCGACGAGCATTTCCACTTCAGGCCCGGTAGATGTGACCGAGTTTGCCGGAGACGGGGAGATATGGGTAGGTTATGGGTTAAGGAAGGACGCGGAGGCGACCGAAGAGGATTCGTTTCAGGACATGATCAGCAGCCAGCGCTATTACCGGGTGTGGCAAATAGGCGGCTCCGATGCGGAGGCGAAGGAATCAACTATTTGCCTACCTATTAGCCAAATGACGGTGACTACAGGTTATATGGAGATTATAGCTACGGAGAAATAAGAAGCAATCTTCTATTTCCAGAATTGCAAGTAATCAACAAATCGTCCCAATAACAATGACAAATTTGCAGAAGCAGTCTCAACCAGCCGAGCGGCTGATTTTTTGAAGGCTGCTTCCCAAGCGGGCCGGAGTTTGCACCTCAGGCCCGCCCCAATTTCTAATAGTATTCGGAGATATAAATAATGAAATGCTTTATCCGACACGTGCTATTGCTCGGTGCATCCGCGGGCTGTCTGCTGGGCGCCTCTCTTTTACAGGCTGATGACATCGTCAAAACCACGGAGTTCTCGAAACCGGGGCAATATTGCTTCGATCAAACTTCCCTACGAGGCAAATTCGACAAAACCATCCTGGAGCACCATTTGATCATACCGTCGGAAGACCACTTCAAGACCGGGGATGTGTTTGTCGGCTTTCGCCGCAGCAGCCAACCCGATGCTTTATGGTTGACGAATGGTTCTACATGGCGTGCTTATGACGACAATGAATTCCCGTATATGCCTTTTAAAGAAAATATAAAATTGGAGCCGGTGATCAAGGCTGAAGTTTTTTACGTCCCGAAGGATGTGACCGAGTATGTAGGGGATGGGGAGATATGGGTAGGCTATGGCGTGAGGAAAGATGAAACGGAAACCAGAGAGGATTCCTTTCAGGACATGATCAACAGCCAGCGTTATTACCGGGTTTGGCGAATAGGCGATCTAGTAGTGGACGGCCTGAATCCAAAAATCTGCCTGACTACTACAAAGATGACGGAGAGTATATTGGTAATCGGTATCTCCCCGATAAAAGAAGGCGAGGGCGAGCCCGTTCCGGCAGTACCGGAACAGTAGTTAACCAGGTCCAGGCAACTTTCTGCGTGGACCGCGGCATCAGATATAAAACCGTCGGTATACGCGGAGAAACGGCCTGGCATGACGTACTCGCTGTCACGGGTGAACTGAAAGTGGAAACGCCCGGCGTAAAAGAAGCCTGAACACGCGTCAGGATCAATCGCTTTCCTTTTGGCCGCTCAAATCAGCTTTATCCTCCATATCGGAGCCCAGTGATTCGCTATTTGCCGATCTCGGTCGATTCAGCCCAAGCGTTCTCGAAAACAAAGGCGCTGATTGGACGCCGCGAGCGCGGCGTGCGGTCCCGCTCCTGAAGCGCCTCCGGAAGATTGCCGCCGTCGCCCAGATAGCCTATGGCGATTGCGGTCAGAGGCTCAGCCCCTTCGGGTACCCCGTACAGCTCGCGCACCCGCTCCGGGACGATACCGATCATCTGGTGAACGAACAGCCCGCGGGCCGTGGCTTCTACGCACAGATTCCCCGCCGCGAGGCCGAGATCATGCAGCGCCGCCTTATTCGGCTTGCCGTTTCTCAGAAACGCGAGCATCGCAACACCGATGAGGAGAACGGGCGCATGCTGCGCCCACACCTGGTTGCCCTCGACCAGACAGGACAGAAGCTTCGCAAACGCTTCCGGCTGCGACCGGCGCGCCAGCAGGTAGCGCCAAGGCTGCTCGTTGTAGGAGGACGGCGCCCAGCGCACGGCCTCGAGGATGGCGAGCAGGTCTTCCGTAGCGACGTCCCGGTCGGCGAAACCGTAAGGGCTCCATCTCTTCGCCAATGATTCTTCGATCGGGTAGTCGGTATGGGCCTCTTTGTCTTGGGTCATCGTCGTCACTCCTATCCAAGGTCAAACACCAGCAGTTCGGCCTCACTGTCGGCCGTTATCTCCACCTTTGGCTCATCGCTGAAGGCGGCGCCGTCCCCTTCCTGCAGGGAAAGGCCGTTCAGGCGAATGCGGCCGCGGATCACCTGCACCCAGGCATGGCGTCCCCCGGCAAGCTCATGGGTCACGGACTGACCGTTTTCCAAGACGGCGGCATACAGCTCCGCGTCCTGATGCATGCGCAAGGAGCCGTCCCGGCCGTCCGGGGAGACAATCAGCCGCAGGCCATTGCGCCGCGCCTCGACCGGGAAGTGGCGCTGCTCATAGGCCGGCGCGAGCCCCTGCTCGTCGGGAAGAATCCAGATCTGGAGGAAATGAACGAGGTCTTCGCTCGAAGGATTGTACTCGCTGTGCGTGACTCCGGTGCCCGCGCGCATGAGCTGAACGTCCCCGGGGCGGATCACCGAACCGTTGCCCAGGCTGTCCCGATGCTCTAGCGCACCGTCCAGCACGTAGCTGATGATCTCCATATCCCGGTGCGAATGGGTGCCGAATCCCTGCCCCGGTTGGACCCGATCCTCGTTGATGACCCGCAGCGACCGAAAGCCCTGGTGTTGCGGATCGTAATACTGGCCGAAAGAGAACGTGTGATAGCTCTCCAGCCAACTAAGACGGGAGCGCCCTCGCTCGCCAGCTTTCCGGATCTGAATCATCGCCAGCCCTCCGCTTGGTGAACCAATTGACTGATAGACTCCGAACCGGCAAAAATTATCCATCATGTATTTGGGGATTGCTGTAGATAGAGTTACGGGCAAATAACGTTGGGAACGCTCGCTTCCTGGAAAGACAATCGGGCCATTTCGAAAGATGGATACTTGGCCGAGAAGCAGTCATTCAAAGCCGCACGGCAACGGACCGAACAGAGGGCGGTCAATGTCATGTGCGAAGGTTTTAAAGAGATGCAGGGAATGATAGAAAGTTTTTCGTAGATGAATAAAACCATCTACATCTAAGTCTAATCGCTTGAGCATTCAAAGCCATCTCGAAAAAATGTTCAAACTTTATCTCAAAGATTAATAATTACTAATAAAACCGAGGAGATCTAGAATGAAAAAACGTCTGTTAGCAATGACTGCATTGGCTTTAGCCGCCTTAATGCCATCCCTATCAATCGCTGGCGAATCAGATAGTTGCAAAGGTTGTCATAATGGTTCGGTTTCTCCAAGCTTTGACACTTTAAAAAGTAAATACAAAACTGTTGATGAATTAGTCGCAGCTGCTAAAAATTCTAAAAATGACATGATGAAACCCGTCCAAGCCAATGAGGCCAAATTAAAAGCCGCTGCCGAAGAAATCATGAAACAATAGGCTGAATCAGCCAGCCTGATAAATCATAAAAACGGATATAAACTTAAAGGGTTTTTGAAAAATCTGTGCTGTAGCGCGACGGGGTTTACAACCCCGTTGCTTACCTTGCCTTTCGTAAAGCCAGCAATGGTCAACTGCACGAAACGTTACAGACGGGGCAACAAGCCCCGTCCGGCTTTAGCAATCTATGCGTCTCCTTCACGGCAATTACCCAGATATTAGTTACTCATAGGGTGGAAGGTTAAGCACATTAACTGCCAATTTGTTATAAGCTGCTTCAAGATTTTCAGCAGCTCTTTGTCGCTCCTCCAATAGTTCGTACTCCTCTGGTTCGGCGTCGCCGCTCTGTACAGCCTCTTGAAGAGCGCGAATTTCAGCGGCAACAGCTTGAATGGAAACAATTAATGCTTCAGTGCTGATCTCTGGCATGCTCACCTTACATTGAATTGATTTTTGCCAATTGACATTGACGAACAACCGCAGCCCGTGCCATGTTATTCAGATAACCTTTCATTGTGGGGATGGTCATTCTGGTTTTGCACTCAATTTGATAATGATAACCCTTTAAATCCGGGTTGTAAGGGCTGGTTTTTTCTTTTTGATCTTTTCGAATCACCAGCTCGCCGCTATATTCCGTGCCTTCTGGAATCCAGAAGTCGTGATTTGGAAACCAATGTGGAACATTGTGTAAGGACGTTCCGCCTCCGGGCAGGACCTCCGGCTCACTTTGACCTGTTACAACATCTCCGCGTAACGGCTTCGTCCAGCACTGCATTCAGCGGCCTGCCCGCTGAATGCCTTGTCAAGCTATAGATACTCATATACCGTAGTTACAGTTACCTTATTACTATCATTTTCTTCAAACTCAATTTCTATATCCCCTCTTTTAAAATGGTTCCGGGATGCCTGATCAAATTTATTTTCAATCAAGTATTTGTCCATTACATTTCGCTCAAATAAACAATGCAACTGTATGATTGCGGGCTTTGGTCCATCTGCTGAACTATAAATAAACCGGGGATCGTTTTCACAGTACCTGGATAGTTGGGATAATTCATTAGGGGTTAATAGGTAGTAATCTAAACTAACTCTGCCATATTCACGGCTCTCTGAAAAAGAAACCAGCGCACCATAAACTACAATTAACACCAAGATGATAAAACCAACAGGTGCGTTCGCAACAGCAATTCTTCCCACTTTGAGGTATTGCTGTCAGGGCTCTTGTTCTCCTGCATGCGCCCGAATGTGATGCATTCCGAGAGCTTCTTCGGTGTTGAAGCGCTGACCGCATCGGCCGCACTTGTGTTTGAAATCCCCTTCCGGGGGAACAAATTCCCCGCCGCATATATTTCGGTGTTCCCTGAGGTCATCCCTATTGTCGAACACCGCCCCGCATTGCGGACATGCCATCTGTGCCATGACTAGCCTCCTTTGTGATGTTTTGTGAACCCTGAGGGTTCTCAGGTTTGCATTTCTTTACAGTCGCCCGACAAATTATTGTCCAGGTCCGGTTAACATATGTCCTTTTACAGTTTACTGTCAAGGATGAGCTTGAGCGCCAGATTTTCTAAACGGTTTAACTACATTTTATGCATGAAACGGGCCGGGATAATTCCAAAGCCACATTTTGAATGACCGAAATATCGCCCTGAAACGACATTTAAAAACGTTATGCATAGGCGGCTTAGGATCGAACTGAGGCGGCCGCTATCAGGCTCAATCTAAACCAGCATTTAGAAATGCCAGATCAAATCCAGGTTTTTTCAAACAATCATTCATTTGCATTTTGCCCCGAAATAAAGAGTATTCACCTCTCATGTTGCGCGACGCACCAGATAAAGCTGTTTATGGCCGCCTTTACTGTATTTTTCCGCCACCCATTTGGCTGAACTCTCAAGATGAAAGCGCTTCATTTCAATTTCATTGGCATTGTCATCTATCCTGTAAAGCACGAACTTTGGTTCCGACAAAAATTCCGTAACCCAGCGCATGTCTTTTCCAGTGATATTTAATAGCTCGCATACATAGGTCAAAACAAGGCCGGGATCTTCTTCGTGACTGTGAACCTGAGCTATTACGCCCGGTTCTTTGTTGCTTTTTGATGCAACCCCTCGCATGAATACTTCTTTGCCGTCGATAGAAATATATGCCCGGTAGCAATTTCCCAAACCATGTTCTGTATATTCCTCAAAACACTGTCCGATGCGTGCTTCAATTTCCTCAACAGATAATGGCAGTTCAGCCAGTTTCAGAGGACTGGCCTCTTCGCTTTTCGTCCATTGTTCAATATTGATGATTCTGACTGTTTTCATATTGCAACATAGCGATTTGCTCGTATAAGCCGTTGACGTTTAGTGCGAATACTAGCAAGGGGCACAAGTAAATTCGCCCCTACGAGGACATATTCATATGATGAAGTTATGGGTTGAAGATCGGTTTAGCAACCTGCCGCTACCACAGCAAACGAGATAAAAAACAGCCCGTACCTAACATCACAGTTAATCAATTCAGAAAGCCACTATTAAATAACCGCGATACTCTCTGGATGGCCTGAGTGACTATGCTTCATCAGCTCCATCACTTTAGCCCATAAAACTTTGATCCGAAATATAACGAAGGCATTAATTCCGGCACATTCACAAGCATGGCAAACTTTTGCACGATGCCGGCAGACCATTGCGTAGTTTTGCTTAGGTATTTGCGCCGATTTTAATGTTGAAAGACAAGGGATAATAATCCCAATACAGTACACAAAGCTGACCCGTCAGAACGGAAAGTGGGCAATCGGGGAGTTAGGACTATCTCACGAATTCTGGAACTTGCCGGTTGATTCAATAGAAACCGAATAACAACGGCAAGAAACAGACAAGCGAAAATCGCTTCACATGCCTTTGGGGTAAGACTATGAACAACCAACAACGCATAGGCTATTCCTCACTTGCGAAGATATTAAGGTTGATAATTCTCGTAGTGATCTGCAACACAACAGCGGCTATTAACTTCCCGGCACACGCTGCGGATGCCGAGCCGACGCTCAATAACATAGAATGCCTGTTCAACTGGGCGCAAACATTCTATCCCAATCTGTTTTCACCGCCGGTTTCAGGCACGCAGTCTTCTTCGCCCTACACCTACCGTCATTATACGGGCACCAATGCTTATCTGGGCGTTTCTTCCGCCGACAACCATGTATATTACCTGAGGCCGGACGGTACCTTGCAGGATGTGGGCGATTTATCGACCTGGCTGGGAACGTCGGGATGCGGGGAAAGGCCTTATCCGGTCATATTCATTCATGGCATAGCGTCTTCTGCAGAAACTTGGGTGCTCTTTAGAGACTACCTGATAAGCAATGGCCTTTGGACATTCGGCGGCATCCCCGCTTACGATCCGGCCACCGGAACAGCCAGCATTACCTGCCCGTCCGCTGTTGAGTGCACAGGCGATGCCGGTGATTTCTATACGCTGAATTTCACTGATAATCAGGGTTTGTCCCTCGATGCGCAAGGGGGCGAACTGGCTGCAGTCATCAAAGCGGTCCTGGATGCAAATCCCGGCAAGACCAAGGTTCTTCTGGTGAGCCACAGCATGGGGGCGCTTGCAGCCAGGGAATACCTGCAAGGCTTGGCGCGAGAGTCAAATGCCGCAGCGACAATACCTTATCGAAAAGATGTCGCGAAACTCATTACCGTTGGGGCGCCGCACCAGGGAAGCTTCTGGGCCGAAGCGTGCAATGACACCAGTATTGGTATTCCCGATATTACCGGCAGCGTCAGCATTTGCGATCTGGTATCTACAGATATAGACCCGAACAGTGTGGCAATCGAAGATTTAAAGCCGAACAGTTCCGCTTTGAACATTCTTAACAATTTAACGGCGCATCCCCTGCCGCCCGATGTGGCCTATGTTTCGATCATTGCAACGGGTCAGTCCACTCTGGTCGGTTTAATTGATTTCAAAGACGGGGATGGCATCGTGTCGGACACTGACCAGGATCTGAAGACTGTGGCAAAAACTCTTCCACAGCAGAAATCGGTCAGGATTGCGGTTCCTTTCCGGGAATGCGGCAATAAAATAGATGTCCCTACTATCGGAGAAATAGGCGAAACCCATACCTGTGAAACGACAGATATTGGCGTAGGGGGAGAAATTTTGAAGAATTTACAATAGGCCGGGACTTACGTGGCTTCTGTTCAACCGCCGAAACAAGCGATTTTAAAACCTGTGGGGGCGACTTCAGTCGCCTTTTTATCTGAATAGGCGACTGAAGTCG